>JAIORG010000254.1 GCA_021108255.1 Anaerolineales bacterium
CATTCACATGCGGTTTCGTTCGTTCAAATTTCGCTTTCGCCATAAGTCTTCTCCTGACCTAAAACAATTACCGTTTCTTAATTAATTCCAATTCTTGTCTGGTGAGCTTACTCACCCACTATAATTTTTTGTGATAATTCCATAGATACTTTTGAATAGTGATCAAATTCCATCGTAAAAGCACCCCGGCCTTTGGTTGCGGACCGTAGTTCAGTCGCATAACCAAACATCTCAGCCAGGGGAACCATTGCCCGCACACCTTGAGAACCTCCGGGATGAGCATCCATTCCCTGGACATCTCCTCGGCGGGAATTAACCTGTCCAATTATATCACCCAGAAACTGTTCGGGAATAACAACTTCCACTTTCATGATCGGTTCCTGCAAGACGGGGGATCCTTTTTGAATACCCTGGCGGAAAGCCATCGAGCCGGCCATTTTGAACGCCAGATCGCTGGAATCCACATCGTGGGATGATCCATCTATAAGGGTAACTTTCACATCTGTCACCGGATATCCGGCTAATACTCCAGATTCCGCGGCAGCCCGAACACCTTTTTCAACGGCAGAGATATATTCCCTGGGAATAACTCCACCTCTAATCTCTTCCTCAAATACAATACCGCTTCCATCAACACCGGGCTCTAAATTCAGCACAACATGTCCGTATTGACCGTGTCCGCCAGTTTGCTTCACATGACGGTAATTCACTTTATCTACTGTACGGGTTATGGATTCTTTATAAGCTACACGCGGCCGGCCGACTCTCGCCTGAACCTTAAATTCACGCAGCATTCGGTCTACCAATACTTCCAGATGTAATTCACCCATGCCGGAAATCAAGGTTTGCCCGGTATCTCCATCAACACGGACCTGGAAAGTTGGATCTTCCTCAGATAGTTTTTTCAAGGCAGTTGCTAATTTATCCTGATCGGCAGTTGTTTTGGGTTCAATCGCGACCATAATTACCGGATCTGGGAAAGATATGGTTTCCAGAAGAACTGGAGATCCAATCTCACATAGCGTATCCCCGGTGAAACTGTTCTTTAATCCCAGCACCGCCGCGATATCACCCGCACCGGCTTTTTCAATATCCTCTCGCCGATCAGCATACATTCTAATTAATCGACCAATTCGTTCGCGTTTCTGTTTACCTGGATTTAATACCGTAGTACCCTGTTCAATCATTCCAGAGTAAATCCGGATATACGCCAACCTGCCCACATAAGGATCTGTAACGATCTTAAACACCAATCCGCTGAGCGGTTCGTCATCATCTGGTTTTCTAGTTAGCGTTTCATTAGTTTTAGGGTCAATGCCTTCCACCGGTGGTATATCTAGCGGGGATGGCAAATAATCAATGACCGCGTCCAATAATGGCTGTACACCTGTGCTAATAAGTGAACTACCGCAGAGAACCGGAGTAATTTGATTATTGATTACCGCTGCCCGAAGGGCTATCTTTAATTCATCCTCTCCAATCTCGGTTTCTTCCAAAAATTTCACAGTCAATTCTTCATCCGTTTCAGCTATTGCTTCAATCAGTTGGTTCCGGGAAGAATCTACTTGCTCTTTCAATTCAGCTGGTATGTCAATCTCTACTGGTGCGCTTCCAGATTGGTCTTCCCAGATAAATGCCTTTTGGGAAATCAAGTCAATCACACCGCGGAACTGATCCTCCACTCCGATCGGGACCTGAATTGTTACTACGTTTGCACCCAGCCTGTCGCGGATCATATCTGTTGTGCGTTCATAAGCTGCGCCTACCCGGTCCATTTTGTTGACAAAACAAATCCTGGGAACCCGATAAAGATCTGCCTGGCGCCAGACAGTTTCACTCTGGGGCTCAACGCCCTGAACTGCATCAAAAACAACAACCCCTCCGTCTAATACTCGAAGGGATCGCTGAACTTCTGCCGTAAAATCAATATGGCCTGGGGTATCAATAACATTAATAAGATGACGCTTCCAAACAGCAGATACTGCAGCAGAAACGATCGTGATACCCCGTTCACGTTCCTGCTCCATCCAATCGGTAACAGTTGTCCCATCATCGACGGAACCAATTTTGTGCGTTTTTCCTGTGTAATACAGAATCCGCTCAGTCGTGGTTGTTTTTCCCGCATCGATGTGGGCGATGATACCAATATTTCGAAATTGCTCTAAAGCGTATTTTCTTGCCATACAAACCTAAATCAAATACCTTGGGTTATCTAAACCCTGAAATGTGAAAATGCCCGGTTAGCTTTTGCCATCCGGTGGGCTTCTTCCCTCTTACGAATTGCAAGGCCCTCATTATTGTATGCGCTCAGAAGTTCATCGGCCAAGCATTCATCAAAAGGCTGACCTTTCCGGGATCGGGCGGCTTCCAGAAGCCATCGAGTCGCTAATGCAAATTGGCGGTGAGTCGGTACTTCCATCGGAATCTGGTATGTAGCACCACCGATCCGCCGGGGGCGAACTTCCATACGGGGAGAAGCATTCTGAATGGCCTGTTCAAATAATTCAACCGGGTCTTTTCCAGTCTTCTCAGCCATAATTTCCAACGCATCATACACCAGACTCGCCGCTACACGCTTTTTGCCTTTTTTCAGGACATGATTAATGAACGTCTGTATCTTTACATTGTTGTAGCGTACATCCGGCTCAATCTTTCTCCTGTCAGCTTTTCTCCGTCTCATCAGTTATCTCCATCGATCTAATGATCAACTTATAGTTCGAAAAATCCAGTCTTAAGACTGTTTTGTTCCGTATTTTGAACGTGACTGTTTGCGGTCATCGACACCAGTGGAATCCAAAACACCGCGGACAATATGGTAACGGACGCCAGGGAGATCCTTCACACGTCCACCGCGGATCAGGACTACAGAGTGCTCCTGAAGACCATGGCCTTCACCTGGAATATAGGCTGTAACCTCAATGCCGTTTGTCAGCCGAACACGGGCAATTTTCCGTAGAGCTGAATTCGGTTTTTTAGGGGTCATTGTTCGCACTATTGTGCACACACCCCGTTTTTGAGGAGCACCTTTATCCTGGCGAATTCTTCGCTGCTTCATTGTGTTAAATGTATAACGAAGTGCAGGAGCTTTGCTCTTGGTTTTCTTATCTGTGCGTCCTTTACGGACTAATTGATTAATTGTTGGCACATTTTCCTCCGTACCTAATCCAAATCACTCTTCAAATTTTAAGGCCATCGATTTTGCTTGATGGCCTTGGATCGCTCGTAAACCGTTATTCAATCAATCGTTACTGCCCATCTATATTATTTTGGGCAACGACTAAGAATTTTAGCACGCCCCTTTCCGAGCGTCAAGCCAGTCTATCCATCAATATATTTTACTTCGTACTGAAAATCGCTTATTAGCGGTTTCCCAGCCCCAGCAATCCTGTACTCATGCGCGGAATTTGCGCCCGGCTGTCTTCCTTCCCAAAACTAATTATTTCTCCATCATCTGTGACCGCTTCAATTAACAATCCAAGACTTTGCATTTCCTTCACTAAAACCCTGAATGAAGCCGGGATACCCACATCTTCGATAGGCTCCCCTTTTACGATTGCCTCATAGGCCTGAACACGGCCGACAACATCGTCTGATTTAATAGTTAGCATTTCCTGCAGCGTATGAGCCGCACCATAAGCTTCTAAAGCCCAAACTTCCATTTCTCCGAAGCGTTGACCACCGAATTGTGCTTTACCACCCAAAGGCTGTTGTGACACCAGACTGTAAGGACCAGTGGACCGGGCATGGACCTTGTCCTCTACCAGGTGATGTAATTTAAGGATATTCATTACACCTACTGTAACTGGATTGTGATAAGGTTTTCCGGTTTTTCCATCAAAGACTGTTTGCTTTCCAAACAGCGGCAAGGGAACCCCTGTCGTGGCCACCAGTTTATTTGCATGTTTTCTTAGGCCTTCCAGATCTAATTTGTCAATTTTTTTCGATTCAGACCCAGAAACGTGTTTTATCCACAATCTCAGGCAAGCCTCTACTGCCCGTTCATCCTGGGCATCGCGCTCATGGTAAGGAATATCCTTATCTTCAAAGAAAAGAATTTGGTCAGGGTCATACCCTTTATCTTGAAGCCATTCCTGCAGAACTGACCGTCTTGCATAGATCTCATCTGATACTAGTTTATAGATATCGTAACCGCGATCGCCGAGCCAGTTTTCCAGGAAGAGGCGTCGTGCCTCATCATTATCCAGGATATCATTTGGTTCATAATCAAACCCGTCCAACCACTCCCAGGCTTTTTGTTCAGCTTCTGTCCAGGCCTGTTCAACCATCCAGGTTCGTGCCAGTTCAGCTTCAATTTCGCTTTCCCGCGCGCCATCAAATACAGGGGTGATTGCCCGGAATCCTAATTTCATTGAAGCCCATCCCAGATGGGCTTCCAAAACCTGGCCAACATTCATCCTGCCAGGAACACCGGTTGGGCTCAAGAGCATATCTAATGGCGTACCATCCTCAAGGTAAGGCATATCCTCAACCGGAACAACAGTTGAGACAACACCTTTATTTCCATGACGGCCAGCAATTTTATCACCTGCTGTAATGCGTCGTTTCTGGGCGACAAAAACACGTACCATTTTTTCGACACCGGCAGATAGATCAGCATTATCTTCCCGGGTGAATACATTTACCTCAATAACTTTTCCGCGCTCTCCATGCGGCATGCGAAGCGATGTGTCTTTTACATCTCGTGATTTTTCACCGAAAATCGCCCGCAGCAGTCGTTCTTCAGGAGATAATTCTTTTTCGCCTTTTGGTGAGATCTTACCAACCAGGATATCATTGGGACCAACTTCCGCACCGATGCGAACCACGCCTGTTTCATCCAGATCCTTCAGAGCTTCTTCGCCAACATTGGGTATATCCCGGGTAATTTCTTCCGGACCCAGTCGGGTGTCCCTGGATTCAACTTCATGCTCTTCAATATGAACGGAGGTATAAATATCACCCTGGGGGAGGTGTTCAGAAATCACAACTGAATCCTCAAAGTTTGCCCCTTCCCAGGACAGAAAAGCAACGGTGATATTCTGGCCTAAGGCCAGTTTCCCATCAACTGTCGAAGAGGAATCAGCAATGACATCACCTTTCTTCACCAACTGGCTTTTACGCACGATCGGCCGCTGGTCAATACAGGTGCTCTGGTTTGAGCGCTCGTATTTCCAGAGTTTGTATTCCTTGTTTTCCTTACTTGAATTCCGGATAATTACCTTGTCCCCTACCACGGAAATAACTTCCCCATCTTCAGCTGCGAGAAGCACCTGTCCGGAATCCATTGCGGCTGGCTTTTCCATACCGGTTGATACGCGGGGAATTTCAGGGCGTAACAGCGGCACACCTTGTGCCTGCATGTTGGAGCCCATCAAGGCTCGGTTAGCATCGTCATGGGATAAGAAAGGAATCAATGCAGCACTGATGCCAACAATCTGGTTCGGCGCTACATCAATATATTCAATATCAGTTGGCTTTACAAACAAAAAGTCAGAGTGATGCCGGGCAGATACCCGTTCTTTAACGAATTCAAAGTGGTCATTTATTTCAGCATTGGCTTGAGCGATGACAAATCTGTCCTCTGCGTCTGCTGCCAGATACTCAACCTCTTCTGATATGAATGGAATAACCAACACATGCTCAATTTTTGCTTTCGCCATAGCGGAAGCCATCTTCTTCGTAACTCGTTCACCAGCGGCTGCTATGACCTTCTTGGAGGTGGGGTGAATAACATCCTCTCTGAGCTGGGCGTCAACAATCTCTGGGTCCTTTGGAGATACAGCCTGGCGGACCTTACGGTAAGGCGTTTCAATAAAACCGTAATCATTAACCTGTGCGTAAGAAGCAAACCTGCCGATTAACCCAATGTTCGGACCTTCGGGTGTTTCAATCGGACAGATGCGGCCATAGTGGGATTGATGCACATCGCGCACATCAAACCCTGCCCGTTGGCGATGAAGGCCACCTGGGCCCAGGGCTGATAATGTCCGTTTATGGCGTAATTCTGAGAGCGGATTCGTTTGGTCCATAAACTGTGACAGCTGGCTGGAACCGAAAAACTCACGCAATGACGCAACTACAGGACGAATATTCACCAGAGTAACCGGTGACATTTTTTTCTTCCCGCGGATGGACATCCGTTCGCGGATCACACGCTCCATCCGACGAATACCCACTCTTAATTTATTTTGAATTAGCTCATCAACTGTTTTAATTCGGCGATTGCCCAGATGATCAATATCATCAGGATCCACCATATTGTTGTTGATCTCGATCATCCTGCGGATCAAATAGTAAATATCCCATTTTGTAATTGTGAGATGATCAATAGGAACTTTACCTTCCAGGTCGTATTTTTGATTCAACTTATAGCGGCCGACGCGTTCCAAATTGTAGCGGCGATCATTAAATAGCTGATCCTCCAGGAATTCGCGGGCGTTTTCTACTGTTGCCGGATCACCGGGACGCATACGTTTGAAGAAATCAATGAGCGCCATCTCAGCGATGGTCATGCCCTTGGGAACTTCCCAATCCGGTTCCTGTGCAAAACAGGCAGGAATGAACATCCTGTCCGGGTTGGTATCAATATCCTCAAAGAGAGCGATGAGTTCTTCGTTTGTTCCTTCTTTAATAGGAGAGTCCTTCAGCCCATCATCCACAGCTGCCAGGGCCCTCAAGAAAATTGTCACCGGAATCGTTCGCTGACGGTTAAACCGGATAGTTAAATAACCGGTTTTCCTGGTTTCAAATTCCATCCAGGCGCCCCGATCAGGAATCAATTTTGAAACCGCCAGACGGCGGCCGGTTGTCCGGTCAACATCTGCCTCAAAATATACACCAGGGGAGCGGATCAATTGGGAAACGACAACCCTTTCTGTACCGTTGATGATGAAAGTTCCCTTGTCAGTCATCTCCGGGAATTCACCCATAAAGATTTCCTGCTTGATCGGTTCCGGCACCTTTGCGCCAGCCAGAAGCACGGAAACGTACAGAGCCGAACCGTAGGTTAAATCACGTTCGACACATTCCTGAACAGAATATTCCGGATCTTCAAACCGGTATTCAAGTTCCCATTGTTTTGCTTCAGGGGTTTCACTTGGAAAATACAATTTCATCTTCCCGTTATAGGACTCAATGGGAGAGATCTCATGAAACAGTTCTTTGACTCCTGTTTCTTTCAATCGTTTAAACGACTCCAGTTGAACCTCAATAAGGGGTGGTAATGGATACCGATAACTAATTCGAGCGTAATTCTTGGCTTTTTCTACTTGAGCCATATAATCTCCTGATTACCTTTTCTACTTGACCAAACTACCCACCAAAGGTTACCATACGCGTTAAGATGCCCCGGTCTCCACCAGGGCAAGCAATTGTGTTATTGAATCTAAACCCGGATACTGTTTTATTCCAACTAGTATCCCTGAATTTTTTTGTCATTAACCCAGACACGTAATTATAATAATTATGCCGTGATCGGTCAAGGCATGCCAAGTTTGAACCGTATATCCAAACAGGATTAAAAAACACCAAAATAAGGGTCTTTTAAGTATGAATTCAAAGCAGGAGTACAGATCAGGTTTTATCGCTGTGATGGGAAGACCCAACGTAGGGAAATCCACCTTACTCAACAGGTTATTGAATCAAAAAATTGCGGCTGTTTCTCCCAAACCCCAAACGACCAGGCTGCAGCAATTTGGTATCTTATCCCTGCCAGACGCACAATTAATCTTCATTGATACTCCCGGGCTGCATCACCCTCAGCACAAATTGGGCGAATTCATGAATCAAGATGCCCGGCTTGCGCTCAAAGATGCTGATTCAGCGCTGGTAGTATTTGACAGCAGCTTCCCACCTTCTGAAGAAGATCATCTCTTTGGAAAAATCATCAAGGAAGTGAAGAATCCACCTGCGGTATTTCTTGCGCTTAATAAAATCGATAAAGTTATATCCACTGAACTTAAGGAACGAAAAGACCGCTATCAGGCATTATTGCCGGAGGCGGAACTTATCCCGGTATCTGCCATAACTGGTGAAAACGTTGACTTGCTGCTTGCAGCTTTAAAGGATTCCTTACCTGAAGGACCTCAACTGTACCCTGAAGATCAGGTTACTGATCTATACGAGCGAGATATCGCCGCCGATATGATCCGTGCCGCATCCATGCTGCATCTTCAGCGTGAACTTCCCCATGTCATCGCTGTAAGAATTGATGAATATAAGGAAAGGAAGGCTCACGGCGCCTACATTGAAGCCACAATATTTGTTGAGCGGGACTCTCAAAAAGGCATCATTATTGGAGAGGGGGGAAAAATGATTAAACGGATAGGCTCCACAGCACGGAAAGAGATAGAAGCCATGAGCGGACGAAAGGTATTTTTAAAACTGCGGGTGAAGGTGAAGAAAAACTGGCGGAATGATATCAACGCTCTCCGCTTATTTGGTTTTAAGAAATAATATCCTGTCCAATAAAATCGTCATCCTTTTTTGGAGCTGGAAACAATTCCGGAATAACTTTATCTAATCTAATCCCTTGCAACCTCAAAGATATATATTAATTCGCTCTGATTGTTCGCATGATCCTCGGCCACAATCCGTAATTCAATATCTCCCGGAGTCATCTCCCAAAGTAAAACAAAGGGTGGCGCTTCTCTGCTCGAAACCTTGTAAGAATTAATGTAGAAAACAACCTCTTGGATTTCATTGTTATTCTCAAAAACTGCCTCAAAGAGCAGTTCCTTTCCTTCTTCAAAAAGAATTGTCTCTCCATCCAGGTCGGATATTAAACCTATCTCCGGAGGAGTATTGTCCACTGAAACTACCAGGGAGACCTTTTCAATTTGCTGCTGCTCCCCCACCAGAACCAGCTGCAGGGCATAAAGTCCATCCTCAAGATTATCTGTCTCCCAGATCCCTAATCTTTTCCCTGTGGATGGAGAGAGGATATCTTCTCCAATCTGGAGCCAGGAAGTGGGGTTCATACCTTTTCCGTACTGAAGCCTGGCAGAATAAAAACCATCTTCCGGGATCGCTCCGATGATCCGCACATCTCCATGAACAAAAGAAAAATTATCCGGATATGAGATCAAAAATCCTTCCCGAGCCTCCGGAATTTCCAGATCGTATACAACAGGAGGTATTAGTACTCCAGTTTGTTCCGCCCAACCTTCCGCTCCCAGGGGGATGGCGAGGTAAACTTTCTTTTCTATCTGCTCAGCAGGAGTAAATACTGAGGCGAGTAAACCTGTCTCACGATTAACTTCCAAAACTCTATAGAGTGTGTCTGCTTGTTGGGGTTCATTTCCTTGCAAAAATATTTCTCTGAGAACTTTTGGACAAAATTCAGTGGGCAGCAGACCCGAAGGATAACACACATCAAGTGTAGCCAACCCGTCCGGTCTCTGCCAATCCTCAACAGCGAGATCTCTTGCAGTATACTGCGTGATCGCCCTCCATAAACCGGAAGTAATCTGTTGAAAATCGGATTGGGAAAGGATTCCTTCCTCTTCAAAACTGCCAGCCCAGACGGTTGTTACTACCTGGGGAGTATAACCAACAACCCAACCTGATAAGGAATTATTAACATTCCCAACCTTTATTCCTGCAGGCCGTCCGATAAGAAACGCGTCATTTTCTTTGGTGTTGGATCGGGCATTCTCATCACTGAGGATATGATTTATCAGAAAAGTCAGTTGTTCACTGATAACCATTTTCTCAATTTGTGATTTTTGATCCATCCACACCACGCCAAAAGAATCTTCGATCCTCACTACTGCGGCGGGACGAACCCTGAGACTAGAGTTCCCCTCAGGCTTACCCCGCAACACACCCTGATTCGCAAATACACCATAACCCTGGGCAATGTCAATCATCTCTAGCCTGGTACTACCTGGGAAATAAGTACACTCCTGGCAGCTCTCAACAGGAATAGAAAACCCAAATAAAGTCATCGTATTTTCTACTTGAAGATATCCATGAGAATCCCACAACTGCTTTGCGGGTGATAAGTAATCATTCACTAAGGCGGACCGCATACTTGCCGGACCAAGATAATCAACTTGCCCTTCAACTCCCGGGTGCAATTCTTCACTAGAGAAGACTTCTTCAGAGAGAGGAATGTCCCAAACTAAGGAAGCGGGGTTGAAACCTTGCCTGAACGAATTTAAGTAAACAAAAGGGGTAATAAGAGATCCTGGAAGTTTGGGTTCAAACATTCTACCGTAACCAATCTGATTCGATGTCTCCGCCATGGCCAGAATTTGTCCCCCCCGGGGATCCAGAAGTACAAGGTCGATTTCAAACTCATCATCAGTTTCTAATACCGGCCCTGAATACTTTGGCAGCAGCCGGGATGCTTGACAATTTTCATCCAGTTGGGGGTCTTCTCCATAAACCCTTTTCAGCATGATATTAGATGTACATTCCAGTTCACTTTGAAGATCGCTATCAAGGGAGGATATAATTTTGAATCCTCCCCTTAACAACCGCTCAAGGGGTATGATTCCACCGGCTTCCTCCAGGATATATTCTACGTAAGCCGGTATTGGGGGGTTTATCGCCAAACCCTGGTCGGCATAAATAAGCTCTTTTCGTTCAGCCCTGTCTGCATCTTGCTTAGAAATTTGTTCTCCAGATACCATCTCCTCCAACACAATTTCCTGATTTTCTTTGGCGGCAGTTGGCGCATCATATGGATTTAAGGAGGGATATTTTGCCACGGCGGCAAGCAAGGCAGACTCTGCCAGATCCAAGTTTTCAACTGATTTTCCGAAATAAAACAAGGCAGACTGATTAACGCCATATATTTGATTTCCATAATAGGCGCTGTTTAAATACCATTCCAATACTTTTTCCCGCCCATACATGGCAACGATCTGGTCTGCCAACAAATTGATTCGGACCTGCCGGTAAGGATGATCGATTTCATCCCATAATAAAAGGTCTCTGACGAGTTTTTGCGGAATTGGATCCGGCCGGTTATTGAATAAATTGCTCAGGAAATTGTCAGGGTTTAGAAAATAATCCGGATCCGTGGCTGCCAGGGTAGCTGCCACCATGACTTCGGGGATATCCGAGTAAAAAATAGTGTTGCCGTCAGTTAGCCTAATATTCTGCCGGTAGTCAATTGCAGGGTTCTCAAAACGCCATAAAACAGTTTCCCCGTTTTGATCATAGATTCTTGTGGGTTCCAGGAGAGATCCTCTTGGAGCGTCCAGCAAACTTGCCAGCATATCAGGAGACGGCAAGTCCTCCGTAACAACAGAATAGCGAGATACTAATACAAAAACCAGTGTAGTTGATGCCAAACTGAGGAAAACAGTTATCAATAAACCGATCGTTCCCAGTGGATTGGATCGATCTTCTCTGCGCTTATTATTCCTGAACCGCACGATATGCGATTGAATATCCATAGGGTTAATTAATCCCTGAATTCTCAAATTCCATTTTCAGAGACTTCTCCAAAGGACCTTATCCTCAATAATCAGGACTGCCTCTCATGACCAGGCGAGGATCTCAAGGATTGTGAAAGTGGTTTTAATAATCAGGAATGATTCCAGGCTCAATTTCGACCAATCACCTTTGAGACATAATCCAGCAGCTCTCGGGCCGATTCTAGATTCTTTTCGCTGGGTCCTCCTAACATCGTTGCCAATTCCCTTATCCGTTCTTCTCCAGAAATTTCCTGGACCTGGATATATGAACGGCCGCCATCAACATCTTTTGATACCTGATAATGCTGTTGTCCAAATCCGGCTAATTGAGGCAGATGGGTAATGCAAAACACCTGGTGCTTGGCGGTTAACCGGTAGAGCTTTTCTCCCACAACTGCGCCAATCCGTCCCCCTATTCCCTGGTCGATTTCGTCAAATACCAACGTGGAGATATGATCTGCCTGGGCAAGAACATTCTTAATAGCCAGCATCAACCGGGCTGTTTCCCCACCAGAGGCTGTTTTCGCCAGGGGTTTAAATCCTTCTCCCGGATTTGTCTCGATCAGGAATTCCACTTTCTCCAATCCATCTGAATAATATGCAATCCGCTGCCCTTCTTCTATGAGGACTCCCCTGGGATCTTCTCTGAACTTAAAATCAACTTCAAACCGGGACCCAGCCATCTTTAAATCATTTAGCTGCGTTTCCAGTTCAGATGCCAAAACCAGCGCCCCTTGTTTTCTGCCGCGGGAAAGCTCATTACCCCGGCGGCTTAGTTCCTCAAGAAGCCGGCTTTCCAGTCCCTCCAACTCTTTTATCCTGTCACCACGGCCCGTGATTTCTGATAGCTCCTTCTGAGACCGATTCTGATAAGCGATGATCTCAGGAATAGTGTCTCCGTATTTCCGCTGTAAGTCGCGTATCAATTCCAATCGACCCTGTACATTTTCCAGCTCATCGGGATCAAACTCAAGGCTCTCAAGGTAAGATCGCAAATCTTTTCCGACCTCAAATAAACCTTCACTTAACTCCCCTGTTTTATCATTGAGTGCAGCCAGCCCGGGATCCGTTTTTGACAAATCTTCCACTGAACTCACTATTTGACCTAATAGATCCATAACAGTGGGTTGATGCCCTGGAGCATCATCAAGCAAAATCAGGATATTCTGACTCAGATCAGCTAATTTTTCTGCGTTCGCCAACCTGGTTCTGCGATCTACTAAATTCTGTTCTTCCCCTTCTTCCAGTCCAGCCTGTTCAATTTCATCAACCTGGAATACCAGCAGTTCCTTCTTTTTCTCCCCTTCCAGGTCGGACTGCCTCAGCCGGTTCAGCTCAGCTTGGATAACTTTTAGTTTTGAGTAAACCCCCTGGTATTTTGATAACAAATCGGTTGTGTCAGAAAACCGATCCAGTAATCCCAGGTGCTGATTTACTCTCATCAATGATAGGTGTTCCGACTGCCCATGAATATCAACCAGATATTCACCAAGTTCAACCAGTACACCAACATTGGTTCTGTGTCCATTCACTCTGGCCGTATTCCTTTTATCCTTTCGTAGTTCTCGGGTCAGCGTGACATAATCGGAACCCTCGAGGATCTCCTCTTTTTCCAGAAGCTGAATGATGGGGGCCTTTACGCTTTGAGGAATTTTAAACACTGCTTCCACACTGGCAAATTCACTACCTTTCCTTAATGTAGTCATATCGACCCGCTGCCCTAATAACATGTCCAACGCCCCCATGATGATCGATTTCCCGGCTCCGGTTTCCCCGGTTAAAATAATCAATCCTGGTTTAAATTCCAGGTTTAGCGCTTCAATAATTGCGAAGTTTTTTATGCGAAGTTCAAGAAGCATCTTATTTTCTTAGCTGATAGAACACATATGAAGTGATGATAATAGAGTAAAAAAGATACCAGATCAGTGAATAAAATCCCCCACTGGCTGCAAAACCCACCTCTCGTATGTAGGGAACGGTCCGAATAAACCAGGTAATTATCGGGGGAAGGCTGAAAACAAAAGCGGTGATAATCATTACATTTTTCAACAGGGGAGATCGACGATTATTGATGGCTTTCTTGACCACCCAAATAGCTAAGAACCCGGCTCCCATGGCAATTAAAAACGAATAAAAACCCAGGAAAAGAGACAGCTGGCTGCCTAAAAAGGAAATCACTCCTGTAATGGCAAAGGCAATAATATAGTCAAACACCTTGGCTGTGATAAATATCTTCTGCTGAGAGCGAATGCATTCCGGACAGCGGTATCCTGTCGGTGTACGCTTGGCGCATTTTATGCAGATTGGACGGTTACATTTATTACACCGCAACTGAGTTTCGCGTTTTGGATGAAACGTACAAGTAAGAGGAGCATTTAAATCAGACATTTTTTTTCTTTATTGATGGATTTTGATCCATATAGGGAATTAGATTCCGGTAGAAATAACCCGGGTCCTGAAAACGAATAAACTGAACTTCATGATCGCTTGCCTGGATTTCTACTCGATCACCAGTTTTCATCTTGACAGGAAGCTGCCCGTCTATACTGATCACTGCCTGGTGGGAGGTATGAACAGTAACTGAAACTAATACTTTTTCAGACAAAACCAGCGCCTGCTCAATGGAAAGATGGGGAGCAATGGGAACGAGGACAATATTCCTCAAATCAGGAGAAAGAATTGGACCCCCGGCTGCCAGCGCATAAGCTGTCGATCCTGTGGCCGTTGAGGCAATAACACCGTCTGCAACAGTCGTGCTGAGATACCTGCTATTAATGAAGATCTCAAACTGAACAGGACGGATGATTTCCCCCCGGCTGATCACGGCATCGTTAAGGGCATTCCATTCTCCCTGTTTCTGATCACCCCGGTATAAAGTTACCAGCAGCATCATGCGCTTTTCTAACCAGTAATCTCCTTTTAATACCCGCTGAAGAGCATTCTGCCATTCATCCTCCTGGATCTCGGTTAAAAAACCATAATGACCTAGATTGATACCCAGGATCGGAAGATTGAAGGGAGCGCTGATGTGCCCTGCCCGAAGCATGGTTCCATCACCTCCCAGAGCGATCAATAAATCTTGACAGCCTTCGCTAATTCCTTCCTGGAATTTAGTTTCATCCATGCGTCCCAGGAGAACCTGCTTTCCATCCTTCTCCAGGGAAGTAGAAATTTTTTCAGCGAGTGTAAACGCCTGATGGTTTTTTGGATGGACAGCAATCGCTATCTTACTGAAATCAGTCAGTTCATTTTCCATAGCTCTGTATTATATCTATCCAGCCCTTGAAGACAAGGTTTCCGGGTTACCCGGAATAAATTTGATTATTCTTCTGGCGGTGTGAATAAATTATCCGCCAGTGAGGATGCGCCGGGGATTGAAATTTCACCAAAGTTAGTCTCATACTTGGCAAGATTATCTCCCAGAGCTTTATAGATCAACTTTGCACTCATTGGACTCAATAAAACTCGGGATTTAAATGTCGGTCCTTTTAATCCAGGAAGCATCTGCGCAAAATCAAAAATAAACTCTGAAGGCGAATGTGTAATCCTGACCAGGTTTGCGTACACCGCGTCTAAATCATCCGGAATGGTGATTATTGGTCCTTTTTTCTCAGGTTCTGCTTTTGTCATATGTTCAACCTTTTAGAACGGGATATCATCCTCGTCCACTGGATCTGACGTTCCTCCTGGCTCACTAGCCTGGAAGGCCTGGTCTTCTGACCGGCTCGATAAAAAGAGGACATTTTGAGCTGTAATTTCAAAATTGGACCCAGGGGTTCCGTCATTGCGTGTCCAAATATTTGGTCCGCCAGTTTCCGGGTCTGGACGCAGTCGGCCTTCAACCAAAACCTTGCTTCCTTGTTTAAGGTACTGGTTGACAGATTCTGCCTGGGCTCCCCACACTGATACTCTGAACCAGGTGGTCTCATCAACTTTCTGTCCGTTGGAATCGTTATACTTGCGGTTCGTTGCGACAGAGATATTAGTCACTGCTTGCCCACTTGGCAAATACCTCATTTCCGGATCCCGTCCTAAATTACCAATGATAGTTATCTTTTGATACACTTTCTTTCCTCCTTCATTGTTAGAAATGAAACTCTCCCTATACCGGGAGTTAATAATCCCCTCAACAGGTATTATACATCCTCTTCAAATTTATAAAAGCAGTATGGCAGTCAAAGAAAATCAGGTCTTTCACATTTGAACTTCTCTTTCAGCTGGAAATTACAGGCTTTGCTTTTCCTCCCTGATTACCTGAACACTATTTCGGTATTACCTCCCGAACGATCAAATCTGAAAAACTGATTGTGACCGCTGTCTCCCCTGCTGACCGGGCATACACACCAAAAGAACCCAGACTCAATCCCTGATCGATAATTGTAAACTGGGGATCCCCGTTAATAAAAACCCGGATTTCATCCCGGAGAGCAAGAACCTCGAGTTTCGAAACGCTTGGAGCACCTGGAGGAACCGATGCACTTCTGGTCCAGGGATAAAGAACGAATGTTCCCGCACCTACAATCTTGTCCATCTTCACCTCTCCGTCACAGGAAAGGGCAAAGCGGTAATATTGATTCCTGCCAAAAACCCGGAAAAGAAAGCCGTATTCATCCCTGCCAGTACACAAAACAGGATTGGCTGTGATCTCAGCATAAAAATCCTGCAAATCCGGTCTCTCAAGAGTCCCAAGCAAGAGCGATTTTGGTTCATTAATAATGATAACTATCTCGCCATTGGTGATATTAATTTGTCCCCGGTCTGTTTGAGGAACCGTCCACCCATCCGAAGAAAGGAATTCATCTTGAAATATGATTTCCCCAATCTCTGACATAAATTCCTGGGTCGGGGTGACGGCAATAGTTGGCAATTGCTCCGGTGTAGGCGAGGAAGGAAACCACTCAATCGTGGAAGTTGGCGAAGGTAAAGCAGTCAGGGTCGAAGTCGGAGTCGGAAGCAGTTCCGGGGTAGATACCGACAGACAAGCGCTTAATAAAATAATTGGCAGAATGATCCAGCTCTTTTTCATAAACAACTTACCGAATAATTACCTGGGACCGCTCTGGTCCAACTGAAATAATATTGACCGGCAAACCCGTCAATTCTTCAACCCGGGTGATATATGCCTGAGCCTGGTCCGGGAGTTCGTTCCAGGAACGGATGGAACTGACGTCTTCTTCCCACCCTGGAATGTCTTCATAAACGGGTTGATATTGTGAGAGGTCTGCAGGTCCCCAGGGCAAGTTGTCATAGACTTCATCCCCTGTCTGGTAGTTGGTGCAAATTTTCAGGGAGTCTAATCCGGACAAAATATCAAGTTTTGTGATTGCTAATTCAGATATTCCGTTCACGCGGACTGCATAACGAAGCAGTACAGCATCTAACCAGCCAACTCTGCGCGGTCTCCCGGTAGTGGTTCCAAATTCGTCCCAATCATTTTCTCCGGTTCCCCTCAACCTTACTGCCGCATCCCCGGACAATTCCGTTGGGAACGGTCCCTCTCCTACCCGGGTCTGAAACGCCTTAACCACACCAATTACTCGATTTGCTGTTCCAATTCCCAATCCCAAACCCACCAGGGCACCAGGTGCAGTTGGAGTTGAGCTTGTCACATAAGGATAAGTTCCATGATCTAGATCAAGCAAAGTTCCCTGAGCGCCTTCCGCCAAGATGAATTTGCCCTGTTCCAGCGCTTGATAGGCAAATAAGCCCACTTCAGCAATATAAGGCGCTAAAACATCTGCATAACCGCGATAGTCCTGGGCGATCTTTTCAGCATCCAGGGACATCTGCTCCTCAAATCCACCAAGCTGGGAATTTACCTGGTTGATGTGATTCTTTACAACTGCTTCAAACTTTTCTGGGATTAACATTTGTTCCACTCTCAAACCAGAGCGGGTAACTTTTGCCGTATAAGCAGGACCTATACCCCGTTTTGTGGTACCAATCTTCTGTCTCCCCCTGGCTTGCTCCAGGGCGGTGTCGAGGGCAATATGACCGGGTGTAATCAGGTGAGCGGCATGAGAAATTTTAATTCTATCGGTAGTTAATGAGACCCCGGACTGGCGAACTTGATCCATTTCATTCAGGAGAATCGCCGGGTTTATTACCATGCCATTCCCCAACAATCCAATTGTATGGGGATGCACTACTCCTGAAGGCAGCAAGTGCAGTTTAAATGTCTTATCCCCCACTGTGACAGTATGACCAGCATTATCCCCGCCATAATAGCGGGCAACTATATCAGCCTCAGCTGCCAGCAAATCTACAACTCTTCCTTTGCCTTCATCTCCCCATTGAGCTCCGACAACGATTGAAAACGGCATAATTCTCTCCCGCGGAAATAATGTGATTTCCCTCACTGGGAAATCATTAAATATTCCCGTGTGGTAAAGTATGATTAAACGTTAAAATCATTCTAGCACAACAAATCAAACTCAGAGAATCACAACAAGGTAAACATTTCTTCAGCCACAACTAAAAGGAGTGGTATATGCGAGAGAGGACGGTATTAATTACAGGGGCAAGTGGTGAAATCGGTCAAGCTTTAATTAAATCCCTGTCTGATGATGAACTCACGACCCTGGTAACGGTTGATCTCAAACCACTTCCAGGTGAGTTAAAAGGAAAATCGACCCATATCATAGGTGATTTGCTCGACAAGGAATTACTTTCTCTGCTGGAAAAAGAATATTCTTTTAACCTGATTTTCCATCTTGCTGCTGTTTTATCTACAACTGCTGAACATAATCCTCTTCTGGCTCATAAAATCAACACCTGCAGTACCATTGATTTACTGGAGATGGCTACCCGACAATCACAGAACCAAGCCAATCCTGTTAAGTTCCTCTTTCCCAGTTCGATTGCCGTTTATGGATTACCTGACCTGGAAACTAAAAACCAGTTCCCGGCTTTAAAAGAATGTGATTGGACCGAACCAACCACCATGTATGGTTGTTCAAAACTTTATTGTGAAAAGGTGGGAATTTATTACAGCGAGTATTATCAGCAGCTGGCTGACCTGGAACCTGTCCGGCTTGATTTTCGAGCGCTGCGGTTTCCCGGAATAATCAGCGCCTTCACGATTCCAAGCGGCGGAACAAGTGATTTTGGCCCGGAAATGATACATTTTGCCGCTCAAGGCAAGCCTTATGATTGTTTTGTCCGAGCTGATGTCCGGATTCCATTTATGGTCATGCCTGATGCTGTGCAGTCATTGTTGATGCTGGCTGATGCACCAAAAGATAAACTTCAGACACGGATATACAATGTAACCAGTTTCAGCTTTTCTGCCCAGGATTTTAAAGATCTGGCTCAGAAACATTTTCCGGGATCCAAGATCAATTTTATTCCCGATCCGAAAAGGCAGGCGATCGTCGATTCCTGGCCGGCGGATATAGACGACAGCGCTGCCCGGAATGATTGGAATTGGAAACCTGAATATGATGCCCAGACCGCCAGCCAGGAATATTTGTTGAAAAACATATCTAAACTGTACAAACTCTAAAAAAATGTCCAATTTAAAATCAGGTGATCCGTAATCCACTCAGGCTTACGGATCGTTATTTAAAGTTATCTTGTAGTATTATGGTAAAAGATTCGTTTCGAAAAAGACACACATTTACAGGTAGAAATTTCAGATATGGCTAATCAAACATATCACCCAACTCCCGGACCTATCGCCCTTTTTGGATCCGGCGAAACATCCCCCAGCGGTCAAAGAATTTTTGAATTCCTGTTTAAAACACTCTCTGCTTCACCCCTTGTGAGAATATTAGAAACTCCTGCCGGTTTTGAATTAAATTCTGAAAAAGTGGCTGGGAATGTAGCTGAATTTATCCAGGATCATCTACAGAACTATAAACCGCGGATAAAGTTGATTCCAGCCAGAAAAAAAGGAACCGATTTCAGCCCTGATGATCCAGATATTGCGCGGCCCATCCTGGAATCAGATCTTATTTTCATGGGACCAGGCAGTCCTACCTATGCTGTCCGGCAGCTGGAGAAGTCACTTGCCTGGGAATACCTAATTACCCGTCACCGGATGGGAGCGGCATTGGCATTGTCAAGCGCTACCGCCATTGCTGTCAGTTCTTACGCTCTTCCGGTATACGAAATCTACAAGGTTGGTCAAGATATTCACTGGCAGCCGGGACTCGATTTATTTTCACCATTCCAGCTTTCTCTGGTTTTTATCCCCCATTGGAACAATACCGATGGAGGAATTGATCTTGATACCAGCCGCTGTTTCATGGGACGAATCAGATTTGACGCACTATTAAGTTTACTTCCTTCAAATCAGGTTGTGATAGGAATCGATGAGCATACCGGGCTGATCATAGATTTTCAGACTGCCTGCACCCATGTGATTGGTTCAGGGAAAGTAACCATCCTCTCAGAAGGATCTGAACGGATTTTCCCCTCCGGCAGCACGGTTAATCTTTCAGAACTCGGGGATTATAAACTCCCTGATCCTCGCACTGGAATATCGCCAGACAGTTGGAATACAGCTCTTAAGATTCAGCAAGAGGCAATCGACAGGAAGATTCCTCCTAAAGAGATCGTTGAGTTGGCAGAAGAGAGAGAACAAGCCAGGAAAGAAAAAGCCTGGCAGGCCGCGGATAATCTCCGCATAAGAATCGAGGAGAAAGGCTGGACTGTCCAGGATTCAGTGGATGGTTTTATTCTAGAAAAAATACTAAATTAGAACATTAATCGAAGTTAATAACCGATTATTTAGCAGTATAGAACTCGAATACAGGAAAGGAGAATTACCAGATGCAGAAAAAACCAACACTCGGATATATCGGGTTGGGCTTGATGGGAAAACCCATGGCCTTAAACCTCCTCAAGGCTGGCTACCCGCTGGTTGTCCATAATCGCAGCCGTGAAGTAGTAAAATCCCTGGTCAAAGAAGGTGCGAAGGAAGCTTTTTCCCCACGGGAAGTCGCCTCCCTGGTGGATATTGTATTCACAAACCTTCCAGACTCCCCTGATGTGGAATTGGTAACCCTGGGAGAGGATGGAATTCTTGAAGGTGCAAAGGAAGGGTTAATCTATGTTGATCATTCCACGATTAAACCTTCATTAGCCAGAATAATCGCTCAGAAATTCGAATCAGTGGGCGCTTTCTCCCTGGATGCGCCAGTTAGCGGTGGAGATGTCGGAGCCCAAAAAGGAACTCTAGCAATAATGGTTGGCGGCCCAGAACAAGCATTGGAAAAAGTGCGTCCCGTTTTTGAAGTGGTTGGAAAATCCATCACCCATGTCGGTGATGCTGGATCAGGCCAGATTGCAAAAGCGGCCAACCAGATTATGGTTGCAGCTCAAATGGTCGCAATGGGAGAGCTGCTAATCCTGGCGAAAAAATCAGGGGCTGATCCTGTAAAAGTAGTTCAGGCAATTCAGGGCGGAGCTGCCCAGTGTTGGACACTGGACGTTAAACCTGGGAGGCTATTTTCTGGTAATCGAGAGCCTGGCTTTAAAGCTTACATGCAGGAAAAAGACCTGAGGATCGTCATGGATACTGCCCGTGAGTACGGTGCCCCCCTCCCCTCTGCCGGGATCCATACCCAACTGTATTCAGCCATGCTCCAAATGGGTATGAGGGACCTGGATAACTCTGCGGTAATCGGCGTATTGGAAAACCTGGCTTCAACCACCTTGCTGGAGTAACCAGCAAAGATTCCGGAATTTACAAGGTCCAATTTTGAATATTGAAACCCAGCAAAGTACCACCCTTTTGCTGGGTTTCCTGCCAAAAAGGTATAATGCAGGCAAAACTAAATACAACAAAGAGTAATTATGAAAAAGACTCGAGGGTTTATCAAGAATCTATCATTGGATAAAAGGACTCTAAAAGATTATTTACTCATCCTTCTTGGGTCTACTTTGCAAGCAATTTCGCTGCGGGTTTTTCTAATACCCGCCAAACTGGCCAGCGGCGGAGTCAGCGGGCTGTCCCAGATTGTCAATAATTTTACTGGCTGGCCGATAGGGCTGATGGTTCTAATCGGGAATATTCCTTTGTTCATTATGGGGTGGCGATTTCTTGGAGGCCCCCGATTTGCAGCCAGAACTGCTTTCTCAATCCTCACCTTCTCAATTCTGATTGATGTCCCCCTGTTCTTTTTGCCCACAAATGGAATAACAGGGGATATCGTGCTAAATGCCCTTTATGGCGGAGTTACCAGCGGCATTGGATTTGGCCTGGTTTATCGGGGCAGAGGGACAAGCGGCGGCTCGGATATCCTGGCCCGAATATTAAGCAGCTGGCGGGGGATCCCGGTCACACAAAGTTATTTAATCACTGATGCGGTAATTATCTTTCTGGCCGGCATCTCTTTCAGCTGGGAAAATGCTTTATACGCCCTGGTAATGCTTTACGTCAGCGGGATAGCCGCGGAATCAATCAGCCAGGGTTCAAATATACTCCGAACAGGAATGATCATCACGGCTCTGCCTGATCCTATTAAAGACGGAATCTTCACCCGCCTGGGCAGGGGAGTCACAATTATGGATGGAAGGGGTGGTTATTCAGATGAAGAAAAATCCATTCTTTTATGTGTGGTCACCAGGGCGGAAATCCCCCACTTGAAGGCACTGACCAGGGAATTGGATCCCAAAGCGTTTTTAATCATAGGGCAGGCGCATGAAGTCCGGGGAGAGGGTTTTTTGCCCATAGGGGAAGATTAAATTCTCTCAAAATATTATGCAACTTTATTTAAATAACTCCGTATATTGGTACAGGGAAAAACGCGAGGAGAAGTTTAGTGTGTAACACCGAACAGCAATGGATTGCTGCAGCAAAAACCGGCGACAAAGATGCGTTTGCAAAATTAGTCGAAAAGTATCAGAGACCGGTCTATAGTGTTTGTTATCGAATGCTGGGTACACCTACCGCAGCAGAAGATGCAGCCCAGGAAGCATTTATCCGGGCTTATCAAGCTCTTGACCAATACGATATTTCCCGATCCTTTGCTACCTGGGTCTTATCAATTGCCTCAAACTACAGCATCGATCAGCTGAGGAAAAAGAAAGTAACAATTTTATCAATGGACAACGAAAAACATGCCTGGCTTGCACCGCCCGACCCGGGACCCAGTCCGGAAAAAGCTGCCCTGCAGAGAGAAAAACTTGGGCAAATCCAATCTCTCCTGACTGATCTTAATGAAGTAGACCGGGCTGCCATAATTCTTCAATACTGGCATGATTATTCCTACGAGGAAATCGCAGATACTTTGGATCTAAGCAGCAGTGCGGTAAAAAGCCGATTATTCCGTGCCAGACGTTTAATGGCAGAAAAATGGCAAAAAATGCAGTTGCCTTCAACGGCGCCAGTCAATTCAACTGCAAAAAGGATTGCACATGAAACATCAACAATATGAAACCTGGATTCTGCTGGGTACTGAACTCGATCTAGAACAGCATCGTGAGCTTCAAGTTCATCTGAAGCAGTGCTCTCAATGTCAATCCCTGTACCAGGCAACCCATCAAATCGCGCATCTTTTCAAGACAAGCCCGGTTCCTGAACCCAGCCCTGGATTCAGTACGCGCTGTATGACCAGGATCGAAAAGGTTGAGACCAGAAAAAGCCAGTTTATATTAGGAATGACTCTCAGTGTTATTTCTCTAGCAACCCTGCTGCTGCTCTCAAGCGTTGGCTTACAAATCAGGGCAGGCATGGCACAATTTCCGCAATTAATGCTGGAAATGATTACTTTAGTCGCTAAATGGATAGTTTTCCTGAATCAATTAAGTCATATCGTCTCGCCCTTAATCAGGGTTAGCCTGAAATTAATTTCACCGATCTGGTTGATTACTCTTGGTTTCAGCCTGAGCGGGATTACCATTGCCTGGATGATTCCATTTTTCAAATCAAGGACAATTCAGAGGGAGCTGCACTCATGAAAAACATTACCCGATTCGTCTTATTAATACTGCTCATTGCTGCAGTGATTATCCCCACAACAGTTTCTGCTTCCGGATTCTCGGATGATAAAGTCGTTTTTGGGGGGAATTTTACCCTGGGATCAGGCGAGGTATTAAACGGAGACCTGGTTGTACTTGGGGGCAACATTGTCTTAGAAACATCCTCAACGATCAATGGAGATACGGTTGTCCTGGGTGGCAATGTATCATCAGATGGGACTATTAATGGCAATCTGGTTGCCATGGGCGGAATCGTTGAATTCCTGGATCAGGCTCAAGTCAATGGCGATCTCATTGTACTCGGCAGCAGTTATGAACAGGCAGAAGGTGCTGTCATCAGCGGGAACATCATAACAGAAGAAAATATTCCCTTTGAATTCAATCTTCCAGACAGGCTTTCCTTATTTGAGGGGAATTTCCCTGCTTCCCAACTCCAGCAGCTGCTGTTAGTCTCTGCCCCCTGGTTCTTATTCCGGATTTTAATCTGGACCGGATTGGCCATTCTGATGACTCTGTTTGTCAAGGATCAGGCAGCTGTTATTAACCGGGCTGCATTTGGTCAACCTTTCATGTCATTCGTGGTTGGCTTAGGCGTGATCATAGTTACCCCCTTGGTCCTGATCGCATTGATCATAACTATCTTACTCAGTCCAGTCAGTTTGCTCGGCATCATAGCCTTATTTGCGGCTTGGGTAGTCGGATTGGTTGCCCTGAGCCTTGAAATCGGAAGGAAATTGGCAGAAGCATCAAATCAATCCTGGCCTGCCCCTGTTATGGCTGGACTGGGAATGTTCATCCTCACTCTTATCCTTAATGGGTTCAACCAGATTGTGCCTTGTTTCGGATTGGTTCCAAAATTTGTACTGGGCTTGTGGGTGATGGGCGCTGTATTCCTTACTCGATTCGGCACGCGGGAATATCCAGAGACTGACACTATTGAACATGCTGAACCTGTCCCCACTCAGCTTCCGCCAGCATTTGCTCCTGAAGAAAAACCTGAACCGGTTGTAGTTAATGCCACCAAAGCGGCAAGGGAACTTGCCGAAACAGAAAATCTTGACCTGGGTAAAATCAAAGGCACAGGAGCTGAAGGGAAAATCATTTTGAATGATGTAAGAAAGGCTCTGAAAGATCAATAGAGCGAAAAATAAAAATATTCCCGAGTCTACCGTCTACCAATAATCAAGCTCCGATCTACAGATCGGAGCTTGATTTATTTCTTAGTCATCCTTTGAGTAAAACTTGCTCCTGCTAATGGGATTTTCTCCGTTTGGTCCAGGCAGCAGCGCTGAATCCGATCACCCCTAAACCAAAAAGGATCTCCAAAATCCGCAATATTGAAATTCCGTCACTTCCTTCTGGTTCATGAATTTCATCATCCGGGTAATATTCAATAACAGCCGGCAGCGGTTCCGGGGTTTGGGAAGCCCAAGCCTGCACCGTGGGTTCAAGATCATCTCCACCCTGAGCTCGATTTGTTTCTGTCGCAGCATCTGTATCCTGGGGCTCTTCTTCCTGTCCCTTTTCTGCTACTCCTTCTGCAAGAACCTCTTCCACTGCTTCCGCTTCGACTGCTGGAGCTCCTGCGTTAGCGAAATCCTCTGTATATTCAGCCACTACCTGCTCTTCAGCAACCTCCCCCACAGCCTCCAGAAGAGCTGGTTCCTGCACCGCATCCGCAGCAATTTCTGGTATGGATTCTAGCTGGGCCTCAATTGACTTTGGAGAGAATTCTGCTGACATCGCACCCAGGGAAAGGGTTCCCCCAAAATCAAGGATCATTACTCCGATCAATAAAAAAGACATGAGAGCAGCCGCTAGACGGAATCTCGAAAAGGATGGATTTTTGGATTTCATCCCGATCATTTCCGGGGTGAGTGTGAAATTCCTCGGCGCTGGTATTCGGGGGGCTGATTGCAAGATTTGTTTGGTTGTTTTCAGCTGTTCCAAGGCAGCTTGAAACAGAGGATCAGTTTGAATCTTTTTCCTCACTTTAATCAATTCCCGTCCGGACAGCTCGCCATCTAAATAAGCAGAGAGCTGCGCCCAATCTCTGTCGGTGATTTGCATTTATTTCATACCTCACCTAAATGACGAAATTCAACCGGCAAAAGTTCCCTGAAACCCTGTAAACAATCCTTTAAATTTCTCCTTGCCCTTGCCAAACGGCTCTTTACTGTACCCAGAGGACAATCAATCACTTTTGCAGCTGAAGCATAATCCATGCCCTGCAGGTCCACCAGAACCACAATGGTCCGGAACTCAAATTCCAATCGATCCAAACAGATTTGAATGGCTTCAGATAGCTCATTCCGGAGCACAAACTCCTCCGGCTTTTCCTCGGTATCTTCCAACCAGGAAACCGATTCGGTTTCATCTCCATTTTGATTTTCCGGGTACAGGGGAGCTACAGGCTGACGCTTGCGGCGGCGGAACTCATCATAACAAGCATTGCTGACAATGCGGAGCAGCCAGCTCTTAAACGAGCCGCCCCTATAAGTATGGAGCTTTTTATAGGCTGATATGAACGCCTCCTGAACTGCGTCTTCAGCAGCATCAGGTTCACCGATAATCCGGTACGCCTGGTTATAAACCAGATTCTGATATTCAAGAACAATCTGATTAAAAGAATCTAGATCACCTTTCAGTGCGTTCTTAATCTGTTCCTTAAGGTCCATAGTAAAAAAATAATCCGGTTTTCACTCAGGAACTATTAGAAATCACAACCCGGGCTTCAACTTATCATTGTCCAGTAAAATGAAGTTCAGTTATGAAGCTGTTCCAAAAGCTTCTGATAATCTTCTATATTTGATGGAGAAAAGGATATAATTTCCTGGATTACCTGGACAGCATCTTGTTTTCTCCCCGCTTCAAGCAGCATATCACCGAGGTTATCCAATTCAGAAATTGCCTGATCCATCAAACCCAAGTGTTTATAGAGGGAGACTAATTGTCTGGCTATATAAGCTTCATCAGGTTTCTCTTCTTTTAGGTGCACCAGGTATTCCTTAATGGAATCCATTTGGCTTTCCGGATCAAATTGTTTAGTAAAACGGTCAATTTCTTTCTCCGCGGCAGGATCATTACCCAAACGGTAATTCAAATCAACGATCGTGATGCTGGTCTTTTGATTTTGAGGTAATAACTCACCGATCTCCACATAGGTCTGTAAAGCAGATTCCCAATCTAACCGCTGGATATCAATGTCTGCCAGGCGTTGATGAAGTTTGATTCTCCAACTGGTATCACCAGGGATAGTTTTTGCCAAAACAAGAGCTTTGGAATACGCTGATCTAGCGCTATCAAGTTCTGCCAGGGGATAAAACACATCCGCGATATTGATATATTCGATTATCGCCTCTTCTTTCTTTCCGTACTCTTCCAGTAAATCAATATAACGCTGGCGAATTTCGATATTCATCGGCTGCAGCTCAATCACCTTTTCAAGCATCGCTAATGCCCGCTCAGTTTTACCCTGGACAGTATACACATCTGCCACAGCCAGGTACTTTGTAACTGCACCTGAAATTTTATTCTGTTCCATTAATATATCCCCTATTGTGACATGGAGAGGGAGGAAAGTCGGCGAATTTCGAAGAGCAAAAAATGCCTTTTCCATAGCCGCTTCATAATGTCCTTCTTCTGCCAGATCCAGGATATTTCTATGGACATTAATCATTTGAGATCGGCGATCATCTAACAACCCATCCATTTTGGGGAGCAGGGTTCCACCTTCTCCGGCATCTTTCCCCCGCATATCGGTCAGGATTTCTTTCCAATCAGATCTGAGCAGCATCCCCTCAATATGCTTACTCATTTTTATAAATGCTTCATCTTCTTCCTGCGACTCCAGATCATCCATCATCACTTCATAGAGCTGGATCAGATCCTCTACATCTTCGTTCTCAACCAGGGATATATCAGCTATTCTTAATGCTTCAAGGTATTCCTTACTCGCTTCCATCCAACTCTCTATGCTGTTATAGTAGCTTGCCAATAATAACCTGGATCCCAAAGCAAATTCTGAATGAGATACTGATTTAATGAGAGAGCGGGAAGCGCTTTCCATGCGACCCAATTGAATATATAAATAACCCAAGAGGAAATATGCCGCAGGATTGTTATATCCGTCATCAATCGCTGATTTTAAGTTGTCCGAGGCTTCTGTTTCATTACCGGAAGAATAGTATTCAATCGCCTGGCTAACATGAAGTTTCTGCAAACTGTCATCCGTGAGGTCCGTTTCTCCATCGATGTTCCAGCTTAATGCAGAATCTAAATCCCGTTCCTGATCTGGTTTGGACTCTTTATCAAAAATTGCTTCCTCGAAAAGTGCTCCAGCGAGAACAATCAAGGCATGATCGACTGCTTCTGCGATAGGATTATCGAATTCTTTTTGTTCTACAAGTTTTGGCGGTTCAAGTTGAGCGATATCCACTACCAGGTCTTCTTCCGGCTCTTTAATAATCGGTTCCGGCAAGGGAAGCTGGCGGCCCTGGTGAAGGATCTCTTTTGCACGAAGAACGATGATATTCTCAGGTGAAAATTGCAGCGCCCGTTCAATCGCTTCTGCTGCTTTTTTTGTATTTCCTGTAAATTGCAGCAAGCTGGCCGAATGGATATATTCACTGATTGCCAATTTGTTCTTTCCCAAACGCTGGTATACCATCGCCAAACGAACATGAGCTTTAACGTTTTGAATATCGATCTCTACTACTCTCTTCCAGTTTTCAATGGCTTTTTGGATATCCTCGTTCTTCAAATGGGATTCAGCAGCATAGAGAGCGGCTTTTACAGCCTCAGCTGGTTTACCAATCTCCTTGTAAATCAGATACATTTTTTCGTAGGGAGCTGGATCATCCGAGTTTATCCCAATCGCTTTGGAATAGGATTCAAGGGATGCTGCATAATCATGCATTTCGAAATAGGCCAAACCCAAGTTCAAAATTGCTTTAAAATTTTCAGGGTCAATTTCGAGAGCTTGCTGGTAGTAAGAAGCGGCATCTCCCCAAGTTTGGTCCCAGGCGGCCGAGTTGCCTTTCGATAATAAATTTTTCAGCTCTTGATTTTGTTCAATCATATAATGCTCTCTTCATCAATTTGCATTCATCCAGTTCCGCTTAGTGTACCCCAATTCTCACCATATTTTGCCTCAGTTGTCAGAGGAATGTCAAGTGAATATGCATTCTCCATGGAGGATTGTACAAGTTCAATAGTCTGATCTACTTCACCCTCAGGGGCTTCCAGGACTAATTCATCATGAACCTGAAGCAGCATTCGCGCAGATAACCCAGATTTTTCCAGTTTCTCTGCCACTGCGATCATTGCCAGCTTCATTATATCTGCTGCTGTGCCCTGAATGGGCGCATTAATTGCTTCCCGCTCTTCACGGCGGCGAAGATTGTAATTTGAAGTGGAAGCCAACCGCGGGAAATACCTCTTTCTTCCCAGCAGGGTTTCTACATAACCCTTATCTTTGGCTTGTTCCTTAATTTTATCCAGGTAGTCCCTGATTCCGGGGAACCGCTTAAAATATGTCTCCACAAAGGTTTCAGCTTCAGCCAGGGTCAGATTTGTTGACTGGGTTAATCCATAAGCACTCATTCCATAGATCAATCCAAAATTAGTCGCCTTGGCATCTCTTCTTTGTTGCTCGGTCACTTCGTTCAATGAAATGTTATTAATTGCAGCAGCTGTAGCAGAATGGATATCCTGTCCCTCTCGAAACGCCTTCAGCATCGCCTGATCACCCGCCATATGTGCGGCTACCCTTAATTCGATTTGGGAGTAATCAACTGCAATCAACGACCAACCCGGCGTTGCCACAAAGGCCTTTCTGACCTGACGGCCAAGTTCAGTCCGGATAGGAATATTTTGCAAATTCGGATTGGAAGAGGCTATCCTGCCTGTGACCGATCCCGTTTGATTGTAAGAAGTGTGCACCCGCTGGGTATCCGGATTAACCTGGCCCTGCAAGGCGTCCACATAGGTTGATTTCAACTTCGCGTACTCCCTGTACTTAAGCACCCAGACTGGAACCACATGTTCATCCTTAAGCGTCTCCAGCACATCTGCAGCTGTAGAATAATAACCACTGGCAGTTTTACTTCCCCGGTTTGGGGGAGGAAGATTAAGAGTTGAGAAAAGCGCTTGAGAAAGCTGTTTGGGGGAATTAAGATTAAACTCATATCCGACTGCCTGTTGAATTTCCCCTTCCAGTTTATTTAATTCCTTTTCAAGCCGGAGAGACATATCCTGAAGAAATTGTGTGTCCAGCCCAATTCCCTCCATCTCCATAGAAGCGATTACAGAGACCAGGGGCATTTCAATCTGGTTATACAGATCCAGGCTCCCTACCCGGATTAATTCCTTTTCAAGGATCGGCTGCAGAAAAAGCACCATTACCGCATCTTCTACTGCGTATCTGGCGGTATCCTGTATAGCTACTTCAGCCATTGTGATCTGGGATTTACCTTTCCCGATCAGGGACTCAATTTCATTCATTGACTGATTCAATCTAACCCAGGATAATTTTTTTAATCCCAGGTTCCGTGAAGACGGGTTGATCACCCATTCAGCAATCATGCTGTCAAAACTAAGTGGATGAGTTTTTAGTCCGGCCCGAGCCAGAAGAATATAATCGTATTTAAGATTGTGACCCATTTTCTGGATAGACGGATCAGTCATCGATTCTTTAATCGCAGCCAGAACCTGTTCCAGCGGTAGTTGCTTTCCTTCTTTATGCCCCACAGGTATGTAATAACCGCCTTCTCCTGACACTGCCAGAGAGATTCCCACCAGTTCTGCCTGCATTTGATCAGTGGATGTCGTTTCTGTATCAAAAGCGATTACCGAAGCATTACTGAGGGTTTTTTCAAGGGCATTCAGTTGTTTTTCAGTGTTAATAATTTCTACTTCAATCCCTCCATTACTTTCCTGTTCGATCAAGAAATCCGACTTTTTTTCATCCTCTGCACCTGATAAAAAAGACATTTGTTGTCCAGGAACTGTTTTTCCATATATTTCTTCTATGGTGGATAATCTGCCAAGCAGGGATCCAAATTCCAGGTTCCGGAATAAATCGCGAACTTTTAGCGGATCGAATTGGTCCGGACGGGCTTGTTCCAGGTCGATTTCTATTCCCAGGTCACTGACAATGGTTGCCAATTTTTTACTTAAGTATGCGCTTTCCCGCCCTTCAGCGAGTTTGGTCTGAAAACGGGATGGTACAGCTTCCAGATTATTGTAGATCTGATCGAGGGTTTTATATTCTTCCAATAATTTCACGGCGGTTTTTTTTCCCACTCCATAAACCCCGGGGATGTTATCTGACCTATCACCGATTATCGCTTTAAAATCCACCACTTGTTCAGGCCAGACACCCATAGATTCTTTAACGTCATCCCGGAAATAATCTCTGGCATCACTGAGAGTTTTTCCCGGTAAACTGACTGAGATTCGATCATTCACGAGCTGGAGCAGATCCTTGTCTCCAGTAATAATTTTTACTGCCAATCCCTTATCCACTGCCCAATTTGCCAAACTGCCGAGGACATCATCCGCTTCGTATCCTTCCATCTCCGCCCTGGGAATATTAAATGTATCTACCAGATTTCTGATCCGTTCAATTTGCACTCGCAGGTCATCCGGCATTTTTTCCCGGGTAGCTTTGTAGTCAGGGAACAGTTCATCCCGAAAAGTTTTCCCGGTATCAAAAACAACTGCCAGATAATCAGGCCGTTCCTGCTCCAGCAAACGGAGCAGAACACTGGTAAATCCGTAAACACCGGCAGTTGGTTCTCCATCGCTGGTTAACCAGCGATCTGAAGCTGTACCTCCGCTGGTCAGCGCAAAGTAAGTTCTATACGCCAGAGCGTGTCCATCGATTAGATAAAGGGTAGAAGGCATATCATATCCAGATAACTGGTCTGAAAGGACGAAATCGGTTCCTAAATAATTATTATATCTTTAACAAAGGGAACCCGTAAGTTCCTCGTCGGGTTTCATTATATCCTTTCCACAGATCCCCTTCCTGATAAAAACGCAAGGGTCAAAATACCTGGATAAAAATGAGCCGCTGTGATTTCTTGTGGTGATGTAAGTTTAACATGGTTAAATCACACATACAAGGTGAGGAGATTTACCTTACCGTTTTCTTCATAAACCTGGTTGAAATATGAAAAATTCCCCTGCCTGTATCTATCTTACACTGTGCAAATTTTAAGGGATGTTGATCTCAATTTGATCAGCACTGACAATCAAGGTTCATTTTGGATATAATTGACTCGAGGGTGAAGGGTCATCATCAAGAAAAGAAGGAAATACCAAAATCATCAAGGAAAATTTATGGCTAAAATGATTGCTGCGCTGGATCAAGGAACAACCAGCACCCGGTGCATCCTTTTTAATCAATCTGGTGAGATTGTCGCCAGCAGTCAAAAAGAACACAGGCAAATCTATCCCCAGCCGGGTTGGGTTGAACATGATCCACTAGAAATCTGGCAGAATTCAGTTAAGGTAATTGAAGATGCGCTCGTTAAAGCAGATCTAAAAGTTACTGATCTTGCCGCACTCGGAATCACAAATCAGCGGGAAACAACTGTTGCCTGGTCAAAATCAACCGGTGAACCAGTATCTAACGCCATCGTCTGGCAGGATACCCGGACGGATGCCATCTGCCGGGATTTAAGTCGTGACGGGGGACAGGATCGTTTTCGAGCGACAACTGGACTGCCGCTATCGACCTATTTTTCAGGTCCAAAAATTAAGTGGATTCTCCAGAATATTCCGGGGGCAAAAACTCTCTCGGATCAAGGAGATTTGCTGTTTGGGAATATTGACACCTGGATTATCTGGAATCTAACCGGAGGAGTGAATGGCGGGCAGCATGTCACAGATGTCACCAACGCATCAAGGACTATGCTGATGGACCTAAAAACACTCAACTGGTCTCCGGATATATTAAAAACGATGGGGATTCCCCCTCAGATGCTGCCTCGAATCTGCTCGTCCAGCGAATTGTTTGGTGAAGCAGTCAGCCCACTTGAGGGATTACCCATATCCGGTATCCTGGGAGACCAGCAAGCTGCGCTGTTCGGACAGACCTGTTTTGATCCGGGCGACGCGAAAAACACCTATGGAACTGGCTGCTTCTTACTGCTGAATAGCGGCTCTAACCCTACAATCAGCAAACACGGATTATTAACCACACTTGCCTACAAGATCGGGGCCCAGGAGCCAGTATATGCGCTGGAGGGTTCTATAGCAATTGCTGGCGCCTTGATTCAATGGCTTCGGGATAATTTAGGATTAATCCAGGACTCATCCGAGGTTGAAAAATTGGCGCGGGAGGTTGACAATAACGGGGGAATTTATTTTGTGCCAGCATTTTCGGGTTTATACGCGCCATATTGGCAATCTGATGCCCGGGGAGTAATTGCCGGGTTAACCAGCTACATTAACAAAGCTCATATTGCCCGGGCAGCTCTTGAGGCAACAGCTTTCCAAACCAAAGAAATATTGGAAGCAATGGAGAAGGACACCGGGATTAATCTCAAATCCTTGAAAGTAGACGGCGGCATGGTCGGTAATGAATTATTAATGCAATTCCAGGCTGATCTGCTTAACGTACCGGTAATCCGCCCTACGATCACAGAAACCACCGCCCTGGGCGCTGCCTATGCCGCAGGCCTGGCGGTAGGATTCTGGAAAGATTTGGATAGTTTGAGGACATATTGGAAGGAAGATCATACCTGGGTTCCAGATATGTCTGACCAGGATCGATTGACCCAATACAATCTGTGGAAAAAGGCTGTCAGCAAGTCATTCAACTGGTTGAGTGACTAATCTAAAGAGACCGGTCTAAAAAAAGAGGATCCCGGAGTTTTCAAAAACTCCGGGATCCTTTACTTTTAATGATCTACCCCCGCCCTTCCAGTAATAATTCAGTCAGCTGCAGGAATTCTTCCCATTCTTCAGCAAAGAAATGGACAGTCAGATTATTCAATTCAAGATGGTATGTACTCTCTCCATCCGGTTCGTCCGCCCGCCAGGCTAGATAGCTTTCGGTTTCAGCGATGACTTCAGTTTCTAAATCCTGATCCTCATATTCTTTATTCATATCTTCTCCTTCTATATTTGAATGATTGCGGCTAGGGCGGCGGCAGTACAAACCAGGGATTGACAAATCCACCCTGGTACCGCACCTCAAAGTGTAAGTGCGCTCCAGTAGAATTACCGGTGCTCCCACCCAAACCGATCGTTTGGCCCTGAACTACGCTCCGCCCGCAAGATGAGGTTGCAGCGTTGAGGTGAGCATAAAGGGTTTGGTATCCATTCCCGTGATCAATTATTATCACATTCCCATATCCACCGGTTGACCAACCCGAGAACACTACCACTCCGGAATCGGATGCCGAAACCGGTTCTCCCACTACTAATCCAATATCAATTGCCAGGTGGCCAGACCAGTAATCATTGCCCGAAAGCGTATGACCAAGAGTAGGCCAGATGAAACCACCAGTTCCATACAGTCCCTCAAAAGGTCCACTGCAGGCACCTTCTCCATACACACCAGCGGATACTCCGGCTGCCCCTCTGGCAATCGTGGGAAGAATCCACTGTTGAAATTTCCGCTGTCCTCCTGGTATCATCACCAAATTACCAGGTTTAAACTCCGGGTTCACCAAATCCAGTTCGTTCCCTATCCAATTTAAAATTAATTCTGGATCGGTTTTAAATTTTATTGCCACTGTTTCAACATCATCCCCTTCCTGCCACTCATAAATAATTCCATCCATTGGCGGTATCACCAGCTCCATACCCGGTGCTAAAGAATGGGGATTATCCTGGAGTACATCATAATTTGACCAGAGGATTGTTTCCGGTTCCAGGCTATACCGCGCCGCAATCCCAAATACAGAATCATTAAACTCAACCAGGTAGTTGAGAGGCTTGATATTTTCTCTCGTCGGAATCTCGGTATTCACCAATGCTGCTCGCCGAATCGATGTCTTCTGGTTAAACCGCACAAAATCAGGAATCCTGATTGACGCCGGATCCTGATTTGTATCGGTGGAAGCAAGGGAAACTTGGGGCTGGTCTCCAGAGACAAATTGTGCCGGGCTGAAGTTATGCCAGGCAAGATAAGCTGCTCCAGAGAGAAGGCTGATGGCAATTATCCAGAGAGACCAGGAAAGAAGCAGTTCTCTTTTACTATTCACGGATTTCTTTATTATTCGTTCAAAGTAGCCAGGAATTCTTCGTTGTCGTTAGTTTCACTGATTCTTTTTAATATCGTTTCCGTAGCAGAGGCTTGATCCATTCCTGCGCCATGCGGAGGATCAGAAACCATTTGATCATACATCCTTCTCATCAGCCAAACTCGGGGAGTGAGATCAGGGCCAAGCAAAAGTTCTTCCCTTCTGGTTGAGGAACGTGAAATCTCAATTGCCGGGAATACCCGCCGTTCCTGCAAAGTCCGGGATAAATGCAGCTCCATGTTGCCAGTACCCTTAAATTCCTCATAAACTACATCATCCATGCGGGAGCCAGTGTCAACCAAGCAAGTAGCGATAATTGTTAATGATCCGCCATCTTCAATATTCCTGGCAGCGCCAAAAAATCTTTTTGGTGGATAGAGGGCGGAGGGATCAATACCGCCGGAAAGAGTCCGTCCGGATGGTTGAACCACAAGGTTGTATGCCCTGGCAATACGGGTAATGGAATCAAGCATTACTACTACATCCATTCCAGATTCCACCAGACGTTTTGAGCGTTCCAAAACCATCTCTGCCACCCGAACGTGGGAGGAGACCGGCTCATCAAATGTTGATGAAATCACTTCCGCATCCACAGAACGATCCATGTCTGTCACTTCTTCCGGCCGTTCACCTATCAAAGCCACAATCAAATGAACTTCAGGAAATTTGGATGAAATTGCGTTAGTAATTTCCTTCAGAATGGTGGTTTTTCCGGCTTTCGGCGGAGACACGATTAATCCACGCTGACCCTTGCCAACAGGAGTGATGAGGTTAATCAACCGGGTAGACGTAATATGAGGGGATGTCTCAAGATCAAACCGCTCATTAGGGAAAATTGGAACTAGCGAATGGAAATCTGGTCTGCGTTTCGCCTGGGCAGGCTCCAATCCATTAACACTCTCTGCTTTCAGCAAGCCGTAATGCCTTTCAGAATTACGTGGAGGGCGAACATGACCAATAATCAGGTCCCCGCTCCTTAAATCAAAACGTCTGATCTGGGATTGGGACACATAGATATCATCCGGCCCAGATTGATAATTTGCGGACCGCAAAAATCCAATCCCTTCACTCATAATCTCCAGGATTCCACCCCGGACCTCACGTCCCTTTAACTCTGCGTCAGCCCGTTGAATTTCTAGCACCAGGGCTTCTCTCTTCAGTCTGTTGGCTCGATCAACATTTAATCCTTCGGCGATTTGACGCAAATCGGCTAAAGGTGTCTTGAATAGATCTTTAGTTTCCATAATTTTTCTCGTTTGGGATGACCTTATTTACTAGATAATACAAGATAAATCCAATTGGATTAATTTCCAATAATACGCATCAACTTATATTCGCCTAAGCGGGGAATGAGGATAAACAAAGTTTAATCTGACCTTAACGTGGGGTTTGAACGACCACATTATAGCATTAACCCCTACCCTGTGCAAGCAATTTTAAGATTTTGTGACTGTGGGACAAGGAAATCACCGTTTTACTGTCATTGCGAGACAGCCAACGGCTGTCGTGGCAATCTCCACATTAACAGGAGATTGCTTCGCTACGCTCGCAATGACAGATTTATGCACATACCCACGTCACTAAGTCACCTGTCCTGAGTAGCGCGAACGAAGTAAGCGCGTATCGAAGGGCCTCCGCACTCAAGATGGTATAATTTCCCAGCGTAAAATAATTTGATCCTTTAGGAAAAAAACAATGTCCATGCTTATAGAAAAATTAGCCGGAATTGAATCCCGGTTTGAAGAAATCAACAAGAAGTTACTCACCGTTGGCGATAATTACCATCTGGCAGCTGAACTGGGAAAAGAGAAATCTGACCTGGACCCCTTCATTGAGGCCATCCAGGACTACCGGGAATCCCTGGAGCAGCTTGAGGGTGCAAAGTCATTGGCCGAATCCGCTGATAACGAAATGCGGGAACTGGCGGAACTGGAAATTGATGAACTAAAATCCAGGATCGAAGATTTAGAAACCCAGTTAAAACGAATGCTGGTTCCTAAAGACCCCCGCGATGAACGCAACGTTATCCTTGAAATCCGGGCCGGGGCCGGAGGAGATGAAGCGGGATTATTTGCCGGCGATTTATTCAGGATGTACAGCAGGTATTCCGAGAGGAAACGCTGGAAATTAGAACTGCTTTCTCTTAGAGAAACCGGCGTGGGGGGAATAAAAGAAGTTTCCGCCTTGATTAAAGGAAAAGGAGCATTTTCCAAATTAAAATTTGAGTCAGGTGTCCACCGTGTGCAGCGCGTCCCGGATACTGAATCCCAAGGCAGAATCCACACCTCAACAGCCACAGTAGCTGTTCTGGCGGAAGTAGATGATGTTGACGAAATAGAAATTTCTCCCAGCGATATTCAGATGGACGTTTACAAAGCCGGCGGTCCAGGCGGGCAAAGTGTCCAGAAAAACTCAACCGCAATCCGCTTAACCCACAAACCCACCGGAATTGTTGTGCAGTGCCAGGATGAGAGATCCCAGGGGCAAAATCGAGCCCGGGCTCTGAGCATTCTTAAAGCCCGCTTATTTGAAATCGAGGAAAATAAAAGGAGCCAGGAACAAGCTGCTGACCGGAAGTCCCAGATAGGTTCCGGCGACCGGTCGGAAAAAATCCGCACCTATAATTTCCCCCAATCCCGGATCACCGATCACCGGATCAATTATTCATCTCACCAGCTGGCGTCGGTACTTGATGGAGAGATTGATGATTTCATTGAAGAATTATCCATTGAGGATGAAGCAAAACGTCTGGCAGAAGCAGGATTTGAAGACAAATAAAAAGCCCCCGGACTCGTTGCTGCTGCAAATTCGGAAAAATTTCGAACCTCACAGTACGTCCCCTTATCTGGATGCCCTGGTATTACTAAGTCATATCTCAGCACAACCAAAATCCCGGGTCCTGGCAAACCCTTCTCCAAATCTCACTCCAGAACAGCAAACTGAACTGAGCCTTGCCCTTAATCAAGTCAAGGGTGGAATTCCCCTGCCCTATATCCTGGGTGCCTGGGAGTTTTATCAGCTGTCGTTTCACCTCACAGCGGATGTGCTCATTCCTCGGCCGGAAACAGAAGGCCTGATTGAAAAAGCTCTCAAATGGCTGCAGGATCACCCCGGTCGACGGACATGCCTGGACCTGGGTACTGGATCAGGCTGCATTGCTGTGACCCTGGCAGCAAAAATACCCGATCTTAAACTGCTTGCTACCGACCGCTCCTATCCTGCGACCCTCGTGGCCAGGAAAAATGCTCAAAATCACAAAATTGATGAGCGGATAAATTTTCTGACGTGTGATTTATTAACCGGATTCCGGACCACTGTGGATCTGCTTATCGCCAATCTTCCCTATATTCCTACAGAAAAACTAAAATCACTAAGAGTATACAATACCGAACCTCGCCTGGCTCTGGACGGGGGAGCGGACGGTTTAGCATCTATCAGGGATGTGTTGGAAAAAGCGCCCGGTATAATGAACCCAGGAGGGCTGATCCTTTTGGAAATCGATGAATCCAAAGGGGATGAGGCTCAAAAACTCACTCAATCAATATTCCCCCGGGCAGAGATCAAGCTGGAAAAGGATTTATCGGGGATGGATCGTTATCTCTCAATACATATCAAATGAAAAAAGAAACCCAAATCCTCCCTTTAGACCAACCGCAATCCCTTACCCTGGCTACTGATATCATCAAATCTGGCGGCGTTATTGCCTTTCCTACCGATACCGTATACGG
>JAIORG010000255.1 GCA_021108255.1 Anaerolineales bacterium
CACGGTCATTCAGTGGTCCTAACAAATGTTCGCCCACGGCGATCATTACAGCTTCTGCTCAATGGAATCCTTTTTCAACCAGCTCACCAGCCTGTATTGCCGGGGTCTTTTTTGCCATATCCCTTTCCCGTTTCCTGCCTAATATTTTCTATTAAGGAAGACACCAATAATAAAGCTTCTTGATAACCTCTCTACTCTATCTTTCCCCTAACCTTCAATTTCAATCACTGCACCAACACCCACGCTGATAAAGTCATCTCCAAAGGCTTCTTTAAATTGATTAATCGCCTGGTCTCCCGTGCAGTGGCAGGGAGCGACATGAACCACGCCAATGCGCTTAAATTCTTTGATGATCTGCTTCACTTCATTGCTGCTGGCACCGCCCAGGTGGAATCCTCCCATCACCAGGTAAATTTGTTCATGGAATTGCCTCTTTGCCGCCAGGACCATTTTCTCTACACCGGGATGGGCACATCCGGTGATAACCACCAAGCCCTGGGGAGTGTCAATTACAAGTGCTTGTTCAGGAGGCGAACCTGGAATTTCCCCAAGTGTGTAAATTCTTTCCGCGATCTGTTGACCGGGAACCACCTCAATTACCTCTGCCTGTTTGCTATATTGATTTTTCAAGGAAGAGTAAAAGGATGGCGGCAGATAGATCTTTGGATCTGCCCCGGCGAAGAGCAAAGACTGCATTCCGGCGATGTGATCGTTATGTGGATGAGAGAGGACCACATTTTGTACTTCAACCGGGTTAATATTCATTTTTGACATATTTTCCAGCAGCATCGATCCGGATGCGCCGGTATCAAAAAGAACGTTTTGATCTTTATAAGTTACAAACGCCGAGAATCCCCAGGCTGTCTTTAATCCTTTTTTAAAGGGGTAATTATCAAAAACAATGGTTATTGTAATCATTTCAACCTCAGCTTCCGTCGGCTGCGGTGTTGGTTCAGGAGTATCCTCTGGCGATGGAGTTGGCTGCGGGGTAGATGTACTTTCCAATACCCCAGCTGGATCCAAATCCTCCTCCTGCAAAGATTCAGTGGCCTTAGATAATGGATTGGCTGAACTGGAGACAAAACCTGTCTTGCAAGCTGACAACCCCGACAGAATCAATAAACCAATTACCATCAGCTTTATTATCAACCGGGAAGAGACTAGACGGGGAGTTAACATAAGTGAAAAAACCAATACCTGACCAGTGTTCACCCTTTATTATACAATCTCAACCGGTATTTTTCAGCTGGGATTTCTAATTCATTCTCACCTCTATTCTATTCCCGCATCTGGATTTACCTTACAGGGCTGTTAATCGATGAAATAATTCCTTTGTTCTGGGTCAGGTTTGTGTATAATTAGGCTACTTTTATTTTAACTGCCGCAGACATTATCCATTTCCACATCCAGATAAAGATGAAAATAACGACCACAGCCAATCGGCTTCCGGGAAGACGATCGGAATCAATCCTCCCTCAAATTAGATCCTTTTTCACCAGCGGAACAACAGTTCTCGGTGCGAATGCGATGTTCCTGGGAGGTTTCCTGGTTTTCCTTTATTTCAACCACCTGCCGGACCCCGGGACATTAATAGCTGATCTGCCAGCGTCTGCCACACAGACAGAGACAATCCTTGTTAATTCAACCAACACCCCGTTCCCGGCTTCTCCATTAACGCCAACACCAACTGCATCCCCAACGCCTACACTTACCCCAACACCTACATTAACCCCTACCCGTATCCCACCAACAGCTCTTCCTGATAGAAGCAGCATTAAGGGAATCAAGGGACATTCGCAGTCCATGCCCCTTAGCTGTGAATCCCGATCGGCTGTGGATTGGGCAGCTTATTTCGGCAAGTCCATCAATGAGTACAAATTCTTTAACGGACTTCCCGTTCATGATAATCCAAACAAAGGATTTGTCGGCAGTGTTTATGGAAGCTGGGGGCAAATTCCGCCTGCTCCCTATGGAGTTCATTCCAAACCAATTGCCCAGCGATTGCGTGAGTACGGCTTAAAAGCGCAGGCAGTCCGCGGCATGACCTACGAGGAATTAAAAGCAGAAATTGCGGCCGGCCATCCGGTAATAGTCTGGATTGTTGGTCATGTGGGGTTGGGAACGCCGATCTCTTATACTGCCTCTGGCGGCGCTGTGACTACTGTTGCCAGGTTTGAGCACACCGTGATTGTGATCGGTTATACAGAAAACAAGGTCACTGTTCTTGACGGATACAAGGTTTATTCCCGCTATAAAAAAGAATTTATGAAATCCTGGGGCGTGCTGGAGAATCAAGCTGTGATCTGGCTCGAATAAATCTATCCCCGATTTAATCCAACTTTTTCAAAATCCAGCAGCCACGCTTTTAAATCTGTATTATCTTTTCCGCCATATCCTGTTAAGCTGCCGTCAGAGCCGATTACCCGGTGGCAGGGAACCACCAGTGGGGCCTGGTTTGATTTTTCTGCTTGACCCACTGCCCGGGATGCTTTTGGATTCCCAATCGCTGCCGAGATCTGTCCATATGACCTTGTTTCGCCATAAGGGATGGACAGGGTTTCTTGAAGGACATCCTTCTGAAATGCCGTATAGCCGGACCAATCAATTGGCAGGGAAAACTCTTTAATCTCATAATTGAGATACGCCTGCAGCTGTTCTATAACGGGTTCCGTTTCCTGATCAGAAAAGACATATTCCCCTTCCCGGTAGCTTTCATTCAGGACTAAAAAAGCCTTCTTGCTGTTCTGGAACATGCGCAGTCTTCTTAATCCCCTCTCCGACACTGCAATACCGATTAAACCCAATTTTTTTGTCTGCAGAATATTCAGATAAATTGTAGGGTTCACAGGTATTCTCCACTGAAAGTATCCAGTTTTTTCATGCCCAGTATACCACCCGCTACGCCTTTATAACGTATATTAAGCGTAGGGAAAGCGTCAGGTTGTCGTCAAGCAGCAAATGAACCCAGATGCTACACTATTATTAGAAAAAGAATTTCTCTTCTTCTCCTCCTTAGTGAGAGTCGGGTTATGGCGCACCCGACTCTCGGTATTTAAAGGGGAACTTCTTCTTAAACTTTCTTTCTTTAAAATATTCCCCTACCTATTTTCTCTCCTTCTAGAAAAGGGAACCTGTCCAGATAAATTTTTAAGGTTAATCTGCTGTTTTTTAACCGGTTGGTGACCGAAAACCAGTTAATCAAGCGTATAATAGGGTTAGACAATTCAGCCTACTTTATCCGTTCCGACTATGTCCTTTGCACACCTCCACGTACACACAGAATATTCGATCCTTGACGGCTTTAGCAATATCAAGGCCCTGGTTAAACGGGCCAAAGAACTTGATATGCCCGCTCTGGCAATTACCGATCATGGGACCATGTTCGGTGTGGTTGACTTTTATCATGCTGCCAAAGAGGTAGACATAAAACCCATTATTGGGCTGGAAGGTTATCTCGCGGCCCGGGGGATGAAAGATCGCAACTCGCAGAAGGATAAACGTTCCTCCCATCTCCTGCTTCTGGCGGAGAACCAGACCGGTTACAAGAACCTGTTAAAAATCGCCACCGCTTCTCAATTGGAAGGTTTTTATTATCGACCTCGAATTGACCATGATTTTCTCGCCGCTCACTCAGAAGGATTAATTGCTACCTCTGGATGCATGGCGGCAGAAATACCCCGGGCAATCAACCAGGGCAATCTTGAACAGGCACATAAAAAGCTGGAATGGTACTACGATGTTTTTGGTCCAGATAATTTTTTCCTGGAACTACAGCAGCATGAAATCCCCGAACTGGAAAAGATAAACAAAACTCTGATTGAGATGGGTCCCCGCTACAATGCCCATTTCATCGCTACCAACGATGTGCACTATATCAATCCGTCCGATGCCGTGCTTCAGGATGTCCTCCTGGCTATTCAGACTGGCAAGATACTCAGCGATCCTGACCGGATGCGGATGACTGATGAGACTTATTATTTAAGAACTCCCGAAGAAATGCGTGCCATCTTTTCGGAGGTTCCAGGAGCCATTGAGAACACCTTGTGGATTGCAGAACGCTGTGAGGTGGATTTAGGGTTCAAAGAATACCATCTGCCTAATTTCCCTGTCCCGGATGGAAAAACACCAGATGGTTATTTGAGAGAAATCTGCGAAAAGGGTTTGCTTAAGCGCTACCAGGACCGGGCTTCTAGCCCCGAAATCCGCGATCGGTTGGAATACGAGCTGGATATCATCAAATCAATGGGATTTGACGCCTATTTCCTGATTGTTTGGGATTTGATCCAATACGCTCAGGAAAAAGGGATCTGGTACAACGCCCGCGGATCTGCAGCCGGTTCCATCGTTTCCTACTGCCTGGAAATCACACCCATTGATCCTCTGGAACATAATTTGATCTTTGAGCGCTTTCTAAATCCAGGCCGTATTTCCATGCCGGATATTGACCTAGATTTTCCTGATGATCGGCGAGCAGAAATGATGCATTACTGCGCGGACAAATACGGGCACGATAAAGTTGCTCAGATCATTACGTTTGGAACCATGAAAGCCCGGGCTGCAATCCGTGACGTCGGGCGGGTTATGGATATTCCCCTTCAGGAAGTAGACCGGATTGCCAAAGCTATCCCCAATCAACCACCGATGAGCATCGAAGAAGCCCTGGAGGGCTCCCCGGACTTCAGAAAGCTCTATAATGATGCTCCTTATCTTCAAAGTTTAATTGACACGGCCAAAGGAGTGGAAGGAACTGTTCGCAATGCCGGCACTCACGCAGCCGGCGTGGTTGTCACCGACCGGCCCGTAGAGGAATACGCCCCTCTTCACAGACCCACCGGCAACATGGGTGACAGCCCGATAAATACCGTCACTCAATACGAGATGTCTGTGGTTGACAAACTCGGGTTATTGAAAATTGATTTCCTGGGACTCTCCACTCTGACAATTATGGCACTGGCCAGCGAATTTATTGAGCAGCGCCACGGTGTAAAATTCACCCTTAGCAATATTCCTACGGATGATCCAGAGACCTTCGAGCTGATTGGTCGGGGTGAAACAATTGGCCTTTTCCAGGTGGAAAGTTCCGGGATGCGGCGTTATTTAAAAGAAATGAAGCCCACGCGGCTGGAACATGTAATCGCCATGGTTGCCTTGTACCGCCCCGGACCGATGGATTTTATTCCTGATTATATTGACCGGATGCACAAAAGACAGGAAATCAGCTACCGGCATGATGGTTTGATCCCAATCTACGAGGAAACCTTTGGAATTCCTGTTTACCAGGAACAGATCATGCACAGCGCGGTCGCAATAGCAGGGTATACACCATCCGAATCAGACAGTCTGCGGAAAGCCGTTGCGAAAAAGAAAGCAGGTGAACTTAAAAAACACAAGAAAAAATTCATCAGCGGGGCAGTTGAGCGCGGAGTGGATCAAAAAACCGCGGAAGAGATTTTCACTGATTGGGAAAAATTTGCCCGCTATGGTTTTAACAAAGCCCACGCGGCGGATTACGGATTGATCTCGGTTCAGACTGCCTACTTAAAAACCCACTATCCTGTGGAGTATATGACAGCCGTGCTGACGGTATACCAAAATAATACCGATAAAGTCACCCTTTATGCCTCGGAATGCAGACAGATGGGAATCGAGGTATTAGCTCCTAACGTCAATTTCAGCTGCTGGGGGTTCACTATTGAGGACAATCCCCAGGGAGAATTCTGCATCCGATTTGGATTGGGGGCGGTAAAGAATGTTGGTGAAGGACCGGTGGAAGTAATCGTTCAAGGTCGGGGAGAACAGCCTTTCAAAGACGTGAATGATTTTCTCCGGCGAGTGGATATGAGAAAAGTTGGCAAAAGAGCTCTTGAATCCCTGATTCAGGTTGGCGCTCTGGATGATTTTGGAAACCGGCCAGCTTTGCTAGAATCCATGGATCGCATTATCGCTATCAGCTCTTCCAATTTTCAGGCTGCAGACGCAGGTCAGGTCTCCATGTTCGGAGAGGAAACAGGACTGACGGAAACCATAAGCCTGACGGAAGCAAAAACGAAAGTCAGCCGCAGAACTCAGTTGGATTGGGAACGGGAGTTAATTGGGCTCTATGTCTCTGATCACCCACTGAGCACCGTGATGGACAGCCTGCAAAAACATGTGTCTCACTTTGCCCAGGACTTAAATGAAGCCAAACCCCAGGAACGCGTCAGCGTAGCCGGGATTGTCACCAAGATTCGGCAGCATCAGACCAAAAACGGCAAAGCCATGGCGTTCGCAACTATTGAGGATACCCAGGGCTCCATAGACCTGGTAATTTTCCCCAATACCTGGAATAAATATGCGGAAATTATTCGCTTTGATGAAATTATCTATGTCAAAGGCAAAGCCGATACCAATGGCGGGGATACCAAAGTCCTGGTTGACCAGGTAAGAACCAACATTACCCAAATTGAATCGATTGAAGGACCACCAGGACCTGCAATCCAGCCTCCTATAGAAACACCCCGACCTCAAACCCCACTATCCCCACCGGTTAATAAACCAACTGAAGAGATTTCTGCACCGGTTGAGGATAAATCAGAAACCAAAGAGGTCTCTTCCAAGCAAGCTCCACCGCCGCCGGATGCATTTTCTCCCGACTGGAAAAAGGAATCGGTAGTTGAAAAGGATACCGAGAAACCGCAGGCTCCTCCGGAAAAAGAAAAACCAGCCCCTGAACGGGCTTCGACAATAATCCTCGAAGAGGATGCCACTTATCTAATCACAGTCATCCTGAAAAACCGGGGAGATACCATACGGGACAAACTCCGGCTGCGGCAGGTATATGGAACTTTAATTAGTTTCCCCGGAAAAGATCGATTCGCTTTTCAGATCACAGAAAATGAGCAAAGCCATTTGCTTGAGTTCCCCAATGCCTCAACCAACGTGACCAAAGAGCTTATGAATCACCTCAGAGATATGCTCGGCCGGGACAGCGTGCAGGTTGAAAAATACCTTTTCTAAGATATCGCAAGCAATAAAAACAAATCCCTGGAAACAGATTGTTTTCAGGGATTTTCATTCATCAATCAGCGGTTTATTACAACTGCTGAGGACCAGACTGTGCCAGAACCCGGGCAATCGGACGCAAATCCATCCACCATTGAACTTTTGGCCTGCCGTAATCCCAATCCTCCAGGCGTGTGTAATCCTCCATTCCTGTAAATTTAATCTTTCCCCCTTCTAATCCAATGAATACATTCCGGGGGTCTTTTGCTCCAATTTCATTAATGATGAAATCAATGCTCTGCACTGCCATCCTCGTTCCCTGGATGCGGTCAAAAGGAGTCGGATTTCCACCCTGCTGCTGATGACCAAGAATTGCCTGTCGCACATCAAAGAGCTCTTGTCCTTCCACTTCAAAAAGACGAACCATAAAATCGGTGGTGTAAACCGGATGTGCTCTCTCGTTGCGAATCATCAACCCCAGCCGTTTACCCTGGCTGAATCCGGTAACCAGAAGATCAACATCGTTCTGAAGGTCCTGGAGTGATATCCCTTCTTCGTGAATGTATACCCGTTCAGCCCCTGTGGCTAATCCACCCATCAGTGTGAGATACCCGCAGTATCCTCCCATGGTTTCAACTACAAAACAGCGGCGGGAAGCCACAGCAGACTGTTTGATCTTGTCCACCGCCTGGATAATGCTGTTTAAAGCTGTATCTGCCCCGATGTTTAACTCAGATCCCGGCCGATCATTATCAATAGTGGCAGGCAGACAAACAATGGGAAGCCGGAAGGTTGGAAATTCTTTCTGGCGGCCGAACATTTCATATACGCTGTCATAACCGGATTCTCCTCCCACAACCAGCAGACCGTCAATCCGCCCCTCTTCTATTGTCCGGGCAATGGAATAATAATCCCCTTCTGAGGGAACTGCACGGTTGGTGCCGATCTCTGCACCCCCCTGGCCAACCCATCCACTGACATCCATCCAGGAGAGTTCTTTTAAGTCTCCTTTAATTAACCCGGGAAATCCATTATAAATTCCCAGCATTGTATGCCCCTGATCAGACCCCCAGCGGACTGCCGCCCTGACCACTGTATTCATTCCCGGGGCGGGTCCTCCAGAGTGCATCACCGCAATCCGGAAAGGCTTGTCGGATTTTTTAACCAGCTTTGGGCCTGGCTGGAAAAGGGTCTGGAGTATTTTATAAGCTGACTGGAAACCCGAACCGCGCAGTTCCAGCACCTTGCCAAATTGATTTTCACTCGCCAAGCTTGATATTTGCTGGGTAATCTTTACACATTCCATTAATGAAGAACTCACCACTCGATTTCCCCTCATACCGATCAGCTGTGGTTCATCCTCTGGTTTTGTTTTCCGGAGTTCGTGCACTGCTGCATGACCCAAAATTGTTCCCAGGTTGCGGTCAAATGCGGATGGTGAACCTCCTCGCTGGACATGGCCTAAGATAGTAATCCGGGTGTCTTCACCAAGTTTTTCTTCCAGTGTTTCTTTAATATCCTGGCTGGTAATTGGGTTCCCTTTTTTATCACAGGCTCCCTCAGCCACTACAACTATGCTGTCCCGGCGGCCTGCCTTGCGTCCTGCGCCGAGTGCTTCACACATTTCCTTTTTCCAGGCATCTGGATCGGGGGGAACTTCCGGAATAAATACCCAATCTGCTCCAGCTGCCAGAGCGCCCATCATCGCCAGGTATCCGCAGTTCTTGCCCATCACCTCAACCACAAAACTGCGCTGATGGCTGGAAGCCGTACTGGTGATAGCATCGATTGCTTCAGTGATTCGGTGCAGAGCGGTATCAGCGCCGATGGTCATTTCCGTACCAAACATGTCGTTATCAATTGATCCCGGCAATCCGACAATCACAAGATTGGGGTATTTTTCTGCACTCTCAGCTGGAATTTCTCCGGACTTAGTCAAACCTTTAATCAATTCCGGCCACTCCGTACGGAATATGGAAGCGCCAGTTAGACTTCCATCCCCTCCGATAATAATCAACCCATCTATTCCGTGGTTCACCAGGTTTTTTGCTGCCTTCCGGCGTCCCTCCCTGGTCTTGAATTCCTGGCAGCGGGCAGTTCCGATCATAGTTCCCCCCCGCTGTAAAATTCCTCCCACGGATTCCCAGGTCATCTCCCTGATCATCTCTCCGCCCTCAACCATTCCCTGGTATCCTTCCCTGATTCCGTATACCTCTATTCCGAGATCCAGAGCCACCCGAACCACTGACCTGATAGCGGCATTCATGCCCGGCGCATCTCCACCGCTGGTGAGAATTCCAATTTTATTCATAACGCGATTTCTCCTGCAACATGGGCTGTCCTTGCCCTATTAACTTTTGATTAATTACAGCATATTAATTAGTATTAAATCAATCCATCATGGGGATTTTAATCCCATGTCTTTTAGCTGCTTCTATTGCAGACTGATATCCCGCGTCTGCATGACGGACAATACCCATCCCCGGATCGGTAGTCAGAACCCGCTCCAGACGGCGGGCAGCCTCAACAGTTCCATCAGCAACAATTACCTGGCCGGCATGCTGGCTGTAGCCGATTCCAACACCGCCACCATGATGAAAGGAAACCCAGGTAGCACCACCCACAGCATTGATTAATGCATTCAGGATGGGCCAGTCGCTCACAGCGTCTGTGCCATCTTTCATACCCTCTGTTTCCCGGTTGGGTGAGGCGACAGATCCCGAATCTAGATGATCCCTACCAATCACAATCGGCGCTGAAACCACTCCTTCAGCAACCAGTTTATTGAAAGCTAACCCCGCCTGGACCCGTTCCCCGTACCCCAGCCAGCAGATTCGAGAAGGCAGCCCCTGGAAAGGAACCCGTTCCTGGGCCATCTTTATCCAGCGTTGGAGGTGCTCATCTTCCGGGAAAAGTTCCAGAATAATTTCATCGGTACGGTAAATATCCTCTGGATCACCAGATAATGCAACCCACCGGAAGGGACCTTTGCCCTGACAGAATAGCGGTCGGACATAAGCCGGAACAAAACCAGGGAAATCAAAAGCATTTTCCACTCCCTGGTTAAATGCCTGCTGGCGGATATTATTGCCATAATCAAACACAATCGCGCCAGCTTGCTGCATTGTTAACATTGCTTCCACATGCACTACCATGGACTGCAAAGAACGCCGGCGGTACTCAACCGGATCACCTTGCCGGAGTATATCTGCTTCCTCGATGGTTAATCCCTGCGGAACGTAATTCAACGGGTCATGGGCAGATGTTTGATCAGTCACCACATCAGGGATTACCCCCCGCTCTATCAGTTTTGGGAGCACTTCAGCTGCATTCCCAATCAAACCAATTGATATCGCCTTGCCCTCTTTTTTATACTGCTCAACCTTGATTAAGGCCTGATCAAGGTCCTCCAGGACTTCATCCACGTAGCCGATTTCCAGCTTTCTGTACGCATGGGCTGGATCCACTTCCACAATTAACCCCACCCCTTCATTCATCGTAATCGCCAGCGGTTGAGCTCCACTCATTTCCCCCAAACCGGCTGTCAGAACAAATTTTCCTTTTAGTGAAGGCCAGCCTTGCTGCTCTGCCAGCGAACCCAGTGTTTCATAAGTTCCCTGCAGTATTCCCTGAGTGCCTATATAAATCCAGGACCCTGCCGTCATCTGGCCATACATCATCAACCCCTGTGCTACCAGGCTGTCAAAATGCTCCTGGGTCGCCCAGAATGGGACCAAATTCGAATTGGCGATCAGCACCCTTGGCGCATCCAGGTGAGATTTAAAAACAGCAACCGGTTTTCCAGATTGAACAAGAAGGGTTTCATCCTCTTCCAGCTCGATCAGGCTTTTCAGGATAGCATCGAACGCATCCCAATTTCGGGCGGCCTTTCCACTCCCGCCGTAGACCACCAGCCGGTCGGGGTCTCCAGCAACATCTGGGTCAAGGTTGTTTTGAATCATCCTGTAAGCGGCTTCAATCTGCCAATTTTTACACTTCCTGGTAGTGCCACGCGGAGCGCGGACTTCTCGCGGTTCAGACATTGGAAGCTCCTCAAAAACATTTAAGCTATTTAAGTAATTGCATTCATATTATATATTAAGACCCAGAGACTAGTGTTATGATTGAATGAGGCAATTTACAAAGCTGTTTGGCAAACTTCATCTCTGAGGGAACCTGGATGATGTTTATCCTTTGTTGCCCTTCAAAAACAGCTTGGGTATGGTAAGATTTGAGCTGAAAAAGAAGAAATCCATCTGGAAGAGGAAAGGATGATTTATGAAGAACATCTGTGTTGTTGGAGTCGGCTATGTGGGTATTATCACTGCGGCTTGTTTTGCAGATCTGGGAAATAAGGTTGTCGCCCTGGATATTGACCAGGAAAAAATCGCCGATCTAAAAAATGGGAAAATGCCCATTTATGAACCGGGCTTAAAAGAGCTGATTGACCGCAATGTTGAAGCGAACCGGATTCGTTTTACCCATTCTTATGAAGAAGGATTAAAGGATGCTGAATTTGCTTTCATTGCCGTCGGCACGCCGTCCGGAGTTGATGGAGAAGCAGATTTACAGTATGTCGCGTCCGCAGCTCGATCCATCGCCGACCATATCAATGAAGGATTAATCATTATTAATAAATCCACTGTTCCAGTTGGTACCGGGGACTGGGTATCAGATATTGTCAGGGAACAAAACCCGGATGCGGGTGATTTTGCAGTTGTCTCCTGCCCTGAGTTCCTCAGGGAAGGATCTGCTATCAGCGATTTTATGCAGCCCCACCGGATTGTTATTGGCTCACTAGATGAGGATGCGGCTGACAAAGTCGCCCAGCTTCATCTTCCCCTGCGGGCTCCAATTGTTGTCACCGACCTGAGAACCGCAGAAATGATTAAATACGCTTCCAATGCCTTCCTGGCAACAAAAATTTCCTTCATAAATGAAATTGCGAACATCTGCGAAGATCTCGGCGCGGATGTACTGGAAGTCTCTAACGGTATGGGTTATGATGCCCGGATCGGGTCTTCTTTCCTTAATGCCGGTATCGGCTATGGCGGATCCTGCTTCCCTAAAGACGTAAAAGCCCTGGCTTATATGGCAGAGGAAAAAGGCCGTCATCCGCAGCTTTTAAATTCGGTGATGGAGATCAATACTGGCCGCCGCGCTATGGCAGTGGACCAGATAAAATCACTATTGGATTGTGATAACTTGTCTGGCAAAACAATTGGCATGCTCGGTTTATCCTTTAAGCCCAACACAGATGATATGCGCGACGCACCCTCAGTAACAATCGCCAACTTGCTGCTGAAGGAAGGCGCCGTTGTGCGGGCATTTGACCCTATCGCCATGGAAGAAGCCGTCAAACAGCTTCCCGGTGTGGAAATGGTTGATAGTCCCTATAAAATGGCTAAAGGCTGTGATCTACTGATGGTTACTACCGAGTGGAATGAATTCCAGCAGTTGGACCTCAAACGGATTAAAAAAGCCATGAAGCAAGCAATTTTATTTGACGGGCGCAATATTTATGATCCGGTAAAAATAAAACAGCTGGGTTTTCGCTACCGTGGTGTAGGACGGGGATACAACGGCCGCTGACTCTTCAGGTTAAACAATTATCCCTTTCCAATCAAATCGAAGCTATTGTGTACCTGATAGCAGCCGGTTAAACAAGGTTTTAAGGATGAATAACAACTCTGACCATCCCCCCGTGATTGATTATGAAGGATCTGACTATCAAACCAGTTTCTGGGATGAGGGCGGTCGTGAATATGAAGATCAATCTGAAAGAATTGCCCTCAAACGGCTGCTACCTGACCAGGGCAATCTGCTTCTGGAAATTGGCGCTGGCGCTGGGCGCAACACACCACGCTATAGTGGATTTCAGCGGGTGGTTTTACTGGATTATTCCCTGACCCAGCTGCAGCAGGCTCAAGAGCACCTGGGACGCAGTGATCGATTTATCTATGTTGCCGGCGATGTCTATCGGCTGCCTTTTGTAAAGGACTTGTTTGACGGCGCGACCATGATTCGAACCCTGCACCACATGAAAGACCCCCTGGCATCCCTGCGCCAGGTGCAGCGTGTGCTTGAACCCAACAGTCCGTTTCTTCTGGAATATGCCAATAAACAAAACTTAAAAGCAATCCTGCGCTACCTTCTCGGACAGCAGGAATGGAACCCCTTCGCCCTGGAAGCAGTAGAATTTACAGATCTGAATTTTGATTTCCATCCTAAAAGCATCCGGAAATGGCTGGCAGATGCCGGTTTCAAATTGGAGCGGCAGTTAACTGTGTCTCATTTCCGAATTAATTTCTTAAAGAAAGTTGTCCCGACTAAAGTTCTGGTGTTCCTCGATTCTGTATTACAGCCAACAGGCAGCTGGTGGCAGTTTTCCCCCAGTGTATTCACCCGCAGCTTGAAAAATAACTCTTACCCGGTCAAAGAAGCGGAAGGGTTTTTCCAGTGTCCATCATGCGGCAGCGCCCTGCCCGACCACGAATCACAGCCAGATCAGCTCGTGTGCCAATCCTGCGCTGCGGTTTATCCAATCCAAGACGGCATTTACGATTTTCGTTAATAACAAGGAACCCGGTCCCTTCGAGGGACCGGGTTCCTAATCTTATCTTTTTCCCCCTACCAGCTTTCAGTGCTCCCTCTCCCGTCCCCGGGTGAGGATATATTACCTGTCGTGCCCGGAGACGGGCACTCAGAGCATAGTATAAAAAATTACAGCAGGTGTTTTAGTTTCCAGGCAAGGAACTTCCGCTCCCCAGCTTTCAGTGCTCCCTCTCCCGTCCTCGGGTGAGGATATATTCCCACAAGGAACCCGGTCCCTTCGAGGGACCGGGTTCCTAATCTTATCTTTTTTCCCTACCAGCTGCGAAGTTGTGCCCCCAGTTCCTTTTCCAAACGTTTTACTATTGACCCCCTGATAGAGGCAACCTCTTTATCCGTTAAGGTCTTTTCCGGATGCTGATAAACAAGGCTGTACGCCAGGCTCTTTTTCCCTTCACCTAACTGTTTTCCCCGGTAGACATCAAATAATTTAACTTCTGCCAGGGTTTTTCCTCCTGTTTGAACAATGAGTAATTGGACAGTTTGAGCCGGGACATCATCGTCTACTACCAATGCCAGGTCCTCCAGTACAGGAGGTTGAGCTGGAATCGATTCCACCTCAAACAGGTCATCCACTTCATTCAACAGGGTTTCCATATCCAGTATTGCTGCTGTCAGCGGAGCTTCAGCGAGCTTATAATTACCTTTCACCTTGGGATGAATTTCTCCCATTATGCCCAAATATTTGCCGTCCTTTTCAATTCGAGCGCACTTTCCGGGATGAAAACTCGTCGCGGTGTCTGGTGTATAGCTGACATTCCCGAGATGAAGATCCGCCAGCAGTTCCTCGATCAATCCTTTCAGATCATAAAAATCCATTAATTCCCGATCTGCGCATTGCCATGAAAGATGTGTCCTCACCCCGGTTAAAGCAATCGCCAACTTTAGTTTTTCCTCAACCGGATGTTTATTCTCGCCATTCGGGAAAAATTCTGAACCAATTTCAAATAATGCGATTCTTTCCCTATTGCGGCGATTCTTTTCTACAATCTCCAATAAGCTGGCAAGCATACTCCTGCGCATCACGGTTTTATCTGAGCTGATGGGATTGGCGAGTTCCAGATAATCCAGTTCTGGGGAACTTTGATCTGGGGGGAAGACCCGCAATTCTGCTTCAGGGGAAGTGATCCGGTAGGTAACGATTTCTTGTAAACCAATTCCTGCCAACTTGTCCCGAATTTTATCTTCCAGTTCCAGGGCTCGATTGCCTGCCTGCAGCGGCAGCTCATCTGCAAGGTTGGTTTCGGGAATCCTGTCATATCCATACACCCGGGCAATTTCTTCCATCAGATCTGCTTTACCGACCATACCCTCACCGATATCCAGGCGATGGGGAGGTGTCCCGACAACCAGCTCATCCTTTTTTATAGTGACTTCAAAATCAAGCTTTTTGAGCAGCTCTCCAATCTCAACTGCTGAGAGTGAGATGCCCAACCAACGCTCAATATCTCCAGGAGTGAGTTTTACCCTGGTTTCAAAAGGCGGAAGCGGATACTCATCCACCAAACCTTGAGCAACTACGCCGCCGGTCCATTTTCTCATCCACTCCAGGCAGCGCTGAACTCCCTGCGACGCAATGGCTGGGTGAACACCCCGTTCAAATCGATATGCCGCTTCCGAGGGAAGTCCCTGAGCAGAAACAGTCCTACGGATGTTGACATAATTCCAGGAAGCTCCCTCCAGCAATACATTTTTGGTTTTCTCGCCCACTTCGGAGTCAGCCCCACCCATCACTCCTGCCAGGGAGAGAGGTCCTGATTGATCGGTGACCAATACGGTAAAATCATCCAGTTTCCTCTCAACATCATCCAGAGTTGTCAGGGTTTCTCCCGATTTTGCTCTCCGGGTAATAATCCTGGGAGGTTTACCGCCTGCTCTTTCCAGCAGCACATCATAGTCAAAGGCATGCAGCGGTTCTCCAATTTCAAGCATGGTGTAATTCGTCGCATCTACAACACAATCGATAGGACGAATCCCGGCCAACTTTAATCGGCGCTGAACCCAATAAGGACTGGATTTCTTTTCCACATTTTCAATTAATCCCAACACAAACCGCGGATTCAGTTCAGGATCCTTGATTTCAATGGATACCCTTCCTTTGATTGGGTTTCCTTCCATAACCGGCTCCAGGGATGGGAGAATTAATTTTCCACCGGTTATCGCCGCAACTTCCCGGGCAACACCTAAAATACTTGCAGCCCTGGCAATGTTGGGCGTGATGGCAATATCCAGGACCGCATCGCCCATATATTCTGCCAGAGCCTGCCCTGTGGGCGCATCTTGATCCAGAAGAATGATGCCTTCATGCTCTTCCGAAATCCCGAGTTCGCGTTCCGAACAGGCCATTGAATAGGAATCCACACCACGGATTTTCTTTCGTTTCAGCGTGGTTAACGCCATATCCTTGGATTCGTTGTAGGCATCGATAATGGTTGCCCCTTCCCGTGCATAGGCAACTTTCAAAGGAGGATCCAGTTCTCCTTTTTCCAGATAAGGAAATAAGTTCGGCGCGCCGGTCAGCACTGTATGTTCCTGTTTGCCATCATCCAAACGACAAAGGACCAGGCGATCCGCATCCGGGTGAGGCATTACCTCCCGAACTTCTCCGATGACAATTTCCTCCGGATTCCAGGAAAAACCGCTAATTTTTGTTGCCTGCTGCTTCTCTCCGGGTTGAGGTAGTCCTACGTAACGAATCTCCTCAACTTCCAAGCCCGCCAGAGTAAGCTTGTATGCCAGCTCTTCAATCGGCAGGGTAATTTCAACGTATTCTTTCAACCATGATATCGGTACTTTCATTGTTATTTTCCTTTCCAATCATTAACTGCGGCCTATGAACCTGATCTAATCTTAAAATTGGTCCAGGAATCTCAAGTCATTGGCCCAGAAATAACGAATATCTTCAATATGATGACGCATCATGGTAATGCGCTCAGGACCCATACCAAAAGCAAAGCCTGAATACACTTCGGGGTCAAATCCGCCGTTTTCAAGCACCGTGGGGTGAACCATGCCACATCCCAGAATTTCCAACCAGCCGGCTCCTTTGCAAACCGAACAGCCATCTCCTCCACAAAGGAAACAGCCTACATCCATCTCCGCGCTTGGTTCCGTGAATGGGAAATGTGAAGCACGGAACCTTGTTTTCGCTTCCTGTCCGAACATTCTGCGAGCGAAATTGCTTAAGGTTCCTTTTAGATCTCCAAAGGTGATTCCTTTTCCCACGGCCAACCCTTCAACCTGGTTAAATTGAATTTCCGACCTGGAAGTGATCTGTTCGTATCGATAGCACATCCCCGGCAGGATTATTCTGATCGGAGGTGGGTCCTCGGGATACTTCTTTGTATGTTCCAACATAGCGTGGATCTGCCCCGGAGAAGTATGCGTTCTGAGTAAAAGCGGATCGTCTCCGCGGTCCTGTTTACTGGTGATAAAAAAAGTATCCTGCATATCCCGGGCAGGATGATGAGGCGGGAAATTAAGCAGCTGGAAATTGAATTCGTCTGTTTCCACCTCACGGGAACGGTAAATTTGAAAACCCATATCTCCGAAGACGCGGTAAATTTCCCTTAAGGTTTGGGTTGTTGGATGAATACTTCCGCTTATCGTTCTTCGTCCCGGTAGGGTGACATCAATCTTTTCTCCTTCCAGAACTTGATCAATCCTGCGTTGGTTTATCAGATTTTCCTTTTCACCGGAAGCTGCTTCCAGGGCAACTTTTACCTGGTTTGCGGTCCGGCCAACAATCGGCTTTTCTTCCTTGGACAGCGTGCCCAATGCTTTAAATATCTCCATTAACTGGGAACTGCGCCCAAGGTACTTCACCTGCCAGTTCTCCAATGATTTCTCATCATCGACCGGTTCCAGAGCTGATAAAGCTTCAATTCGTATCAAATCCAGTCTTTCTTCCATAATTCCTCCTGATTAACGCGGGATCCCGAGGGGGATTCTCTCTACCTGGATGGCCAGGAAAAAGAAAAACCCGCCCCACAAAGGGACGGGGTTTACCCGTGGTACCACCCAATTTAGCCAGTCGAACGGCTCACTTTATCCCAACAGCAAACTAAACACAATGCTATTGGTTCCCCATGTAACGCCGGGGCTGCGGCTCAGACTACTTGAGATTTAACCTTTCCCCTGAGCACTCAGGAGGGAACTTCAATTGATTTGCGATCTGGTACGGGGTCTCAGTCTCTGCCTCGCACTCCCTGTCAGCGTCAAACCAAGCTACTCTTCTCCGTCAACGTTTTCTGCTTTATTCAATTATCAATGTTAATGTTATCTAATTAGTCAAGACCCGGAAAGTAGTTGGGAGTGGACTCTATCGTAACCTATTAGTTAAGGTTATTCTCATGAAGCTGATTTTGTGATTTATCCACCGCTTCCTCAGTACGTCCGAAAACAAAGGAAGCCAGGCGGGCAACCAGCAGAAGGAGAGACAAATCAGTTTTATTAAAATGATCCTCAGTCATTGAGTTGACCACTTCCATCACACCCATAACCCTGTCTTCCAGAATTAATGGTACTGCCATTAAACTTCGGGTATGGAATCCAATCGATTGGTCGACTGCAGAGATCCAGCGGTCATCTTTTCTTACATCGGGCACCAGGGCAGGTTTTTTATGGGTCTTAACCCATCCTGCGATACCTGAATCAGCCGGTATTCGAAAATTTACCAGCTCTTCCTGACGAGTTCCTTCCACAGCAACAAAAACCAATTCATCACTCTCTTCATCCAACAGCAGGATTGAACCATTTTCAGAATCCACTGCCTCCAAAGCAATTCCCAGAATATTCATCACCATCTTAAGCAAATCTGAGGAAGTTGAAAAGACCTGCAGGTTGCACTGCAGAGCATTTAATGCCTGGATGACATTCCAAAGCCGGGTGTTTTCTTCTTTTAACTCCGACTTATCCCTCTTTAAATCATCGATTTCTTCTTTTAAAGTCCGAAGAAGTTGGGGATCAACCATGGAAAAACAACCTCCTGAAGGTATTAGAGACTTAATTCAATTAAATTGCTCAGATTGTATTTTACTAATTATACAGCTATTTTATAGAAATTGAGATTTCCTTCTTCAGCAAGCTTGGAAGCGTTTATAATCTACACATATGAGCATCATACCAACCACAAAAAAAGCTTTCCTCTTATTATTGGTCAGCGTAATCCTATTCAGTGGATGCGGAGGTCCGGCGGAGACTCCACAGGGAACTGTCACCCCGGTTTTACCAACCCGAACTCCATTTCCTCCTTCTCCCACCCCCATCCCCACTGCCGCAGTAGTCAATGGGGACATTATCACAGTTGCCGCCTACCAGGAAGAACTTGCCCGATACAAAGCAGCTGTCAACCGTGATCTAACAGAAGAGGATCAATCCATAGTTATTAATAATCTGATTTACCTCACTCTTCTGGCACAAGCAGCCACCTCTGAAGGATTTCAGATCTCAGAAACCGACCTGGATGAAAGAATTGCCAGATTGGATACAGAAGATCAGCCTCTTACCGATTGGTTGGCATTTTATGGCTTCACTGCGGAAACTTTCCGCATTCATTTAAAGAGGTCATTAGAGGCTGCCTGGATGAGGGACCAAATCATCGCGGATGCGCCTCTTGAAACGGAACAAATTCATGCCCAGCAGATGTTATTTTACAATCTGGCTGCAGCTGAAGAAATACTGGAAGATTTAAATTCCGGAAAGGATTTCTCCCAGCTTGCCAAAACCCATGATCCGCAGACACAGGGTGACCTGGGGTGGTTCCCGCCTGGTTACCTGACCATTCCAGAATTGGATCCGATCTTATTCGGTCTTGAGGTAGGAGAAACTAGTGATATCATAGAAACAGAAATCGGTTATCATATCATCATGATCCTCGAAAAAGAGGGGAACCGGCCGCTGGATCCAGCTATCCGGCAGATCCTGCAGGAGCAGGAGCTGGATAATTGGCTTGTACGCCGCTGGAAATTAAGTACAATTCAAATTACACTCCCTTCATAAGTTGCTCCCAGGAGTAAATTTATGTCCGATCCAATTGAAGAATACCTTGAAGAAAATGAGCAGCGGGTTCCCCCGAAGAGAATAAGCCCAGGGTTTCTGCTGAATATCCTTTCTGGAATATTTGTAGCAGGGACAGTGGTAGTTGTGCTGGTGTTTGCGATTATCTTTATCAACCCGCAAGTCGGCTTTAATCCGCTTCCTCCGACCACAATGCCGGCTCTGTTTTTAACCTGGACACCATCTCCCACTCCAATCATTTCTCTACCGGAGACCTGGACACCTACCGTTTCTCCAACAGTAATGCCCACCGATCCACCAATTCCTTCCAACACACCCGAACCAACTCAGGAAGAAACACCCGTCCCAACCGCCAATATAGCGAGCGGGACATCCTTCTCTATCCAGGAAGGATCACCCAGTTATGTTGAAAATTCCTTCCACCTGGATGCCGGCTGCAATTGGCTTGGTATTGCTGGACAGGTTTTTGACAAAGAAGGAACTCCTGTAAGTGGAATCCTGGTTAAAGCAGGCGGTTTTCTGGGAGAAATTGAAATTTCAGGGTTAACGTTAACTGGGATGGCACCAGATTACGGAGAAGGTGGTTATGAAATTGCCCTCAGTGACTCACCTGTCTCCTCAGACGGGGATATCTGGATCCAACTATTAGACCAGGCAAACCTGCCATTGTCGGAAAAAATATATTTCACAACCTTTGACAGCTGTGATTCAAATCTGATAAAAATGGATTTTAAGCAAAATCCGGAAGATTAATAGTACTAAAGGCAAACAAAGGACCGGGTCTTCATGGAAAGACCCGGTCTTTTTAATTCAAGCGGGAAATATTCTTACCCGGTGATTATTAATCAGTTTGATAGCATCGGTAATTAGCTGGCGGTTCTCTTCAATCTGGTGCCACCTGCTGGCTCCCGAGGAATGCGGTAAAGGAATGATCCAGCGGCCCTCGACTTCTTTTTGAGTACCGATAATATCCTGCAACTTTAATTTCTTTGGAAAAAATAGATTAATTGCCAATCTTCCAATGGGAATAATGACCTGAGGATTTACAAACTCGATTTCCTTACTTAAATACGGACGGCAGAGTTCCTGCTCTCTTCTGGACGGTACCCGGTCCCCACTGCCGGACGGGTGCCTGCCCGGGTAACATTTCGTAACCGAGGACATGTATTGTGTCGATCGGAACCATTCTTCCTCAATCCCCGCTCTTCCCAACCAGCCAAATAATCGAGTGCCGCTGCCGGCATTAAACGGCCTCTCTGCTTCTTGTTCAGTGATTCCCGGCGCCTGGCCAATAGTCATCATCTCCGCCGATTCAAGACCGGAAAAAACAGCCGGAGGATAAATCTCAAAGCCCTCCTTCAAACATAAACGGCATTGTTTCATCCCCGCCTGCAGCTCTGGAAATGATCGATTGAGGTGTTTTTGCATCAATAATCCTTATTATAATAAGTGGATTCTTTTAGGGTTCTTCCCCGCTGAATTTCTGCCAGGATTGTTGAACAAACAAGGCATCTTCCTCCAGGGTAGGACTTTCACAAAGCATCCTCCCTCCCGCCTTTACATCCAGCAGCGCCTGGAATAGCGCCTCTAGATTAAAATCAGATTCGCTGATAATCAGGTGGTTTTGCTCTCCTTTTTCCGTGTATTCAATCCCGGAGATATGGCAATGCAGTCGCTTTATGCTGTCCTCCCCCAGGGCTTTCAGATAGCTTTCCAGTACTTCCATCCACTCCCAGGTTGAATTAATTGAGCCGTCTCCCGGTCGGGCATGAAGATGTGCAAAATCCAAACAGGGTTCAACCCCATCAATTTTACTCATCTCCAATGTGTCTTCCAGGGACCCGAGCATAGCTCCTTTTCCCATTGTTTCTGGCCGCAACACAACGGGGTTTTTCTCTGCCCTGAGTTCCCGGACACAGTCTTCCAGGCGAGGCATAGCAATTTTCAATACCTTAGCTGCCGGTTGATTAAAATACGAACCAGGGTGAAATACAATATCCGTCGCTCCTGACATGTACCCTGCACGGGAGGCATCCATCAATCGTTTACGTGATTTCGGCCATTCTTCTTCATCGGCATTTAGATTAATGTAATAAGGTGCATGAACACTTAACGCCACATCCCGCTCAATACCAGCCTGTTTGATTTTCTCTGCGGTTGAATCCGAAACCCTTACAGACCGGACCCAGCCCAACTCCATCGTATTTAAGCCCAAATCGTCCAAATAATAAATGCCGCCAACACTGCCGCCGGGGGTTTTGGGTTTGTTTTTCGGTGTGCCAACGGTACCAAATCGGAATGACAACTGACCCATTTTCCTTTCCTCTACTGTTAATTAAACTATTGCTAAAATATTCCCTTAACCCAACTCCAGAGCGGTGGTCCGAAAATTAAAAGTCCAACAAGAATAGATATAAAAACGGTCACTAATACACTTCCAGCACTGACATCTTTGCATATTTTTGCCGCAACATGCTTCTCTGGGCTGATAAAATCTACCATCACTTCAACAGCCGTATTAAACAATTCAGCTACCCAGACCAGACTGACCGTTAAAATCAGGAAAATCCATTCCACCCTGGTGATCCCTAAAAGGAATCCGAGAACAATAACAGCCAGGGTAAAGAATAGATGTATCCTGGCGTTTTGCTGCGTTTCCAGAACGTAATTAATCCCGTCCAGGGCATGTCGAATTGACTGCAGCCTGGTTTTTAGATATCTCTTTTCACTCAACGCGATTAGATTCCCTCAATTTCTATAGATAATCCCAACTCAGCTAGAACTCGGGATTGTATTGCCCACATCGCCTCTTTTCCGGTTTTAGTATCGTGGTCGTATCCCAACAAATGCAGCACACCGTGAACAACCAACAGCTGCAGTTCCTCCTCAACAGCGTGTCCTCTTTTGAGGGCTTGTTTTTCTGCTTGAGGAAAAGATATGACGACATCACCCAGATAGCGGGATTCGAGATCCGGGTCCGTAAAATCTGCCCCGAACGCCAAAACATCTGTGGTTTTATTTATTCCCCGGTAACGATGGTTCATATCTGTCATCTCTTCATCATCGGTAATCATGAGTGTCAGAGAAGGCGAATCATTCACACCATTCAGCAGGAGAGTTGTCTCTCCGCAAGAAAGCAGTATCTGGTCAGAAATCATGCTTCGGAATTGTTCTTGAACAAGAATCGCTATCACTTGATCTTCTGTCTCACTCCCGCTTTTCAACAACTGTGTCATCCCAATTATCGGCTGCGGTGTGGTTTTCTCCCTGATCATCACTTTCAGGATAATCTACCCTGGCATGATAGGTGCCTTTCAGGGTTGCTGTATAGGAATCTATGATTACCTTTAGATCTTTTAAGGTCAGCTCAGTATCATTAAGCTGTCCGGCATTCACTCTACGGTCAACCATATCTTTAATTAAAGCTCGCAGTTCCTCATCTGTTTCTGGATTCTGTGATCGGACGTATGCCTCACAGCCATCTGCCAGCATCACCAGAGCGGTCTCGACTGATTGTGGGCGAGGACCCGGGTAACGGAATTGAGTTTTATCCACTTTAGTATCATCACCGCCGGCTGCTTCCAGTGCCTTGCCGTATTGATACCGAGTCATCAGCGTGCCGTGGTGTTCAGGAATAAAATTACGAATCCGCCGTGGCAGTCGATACTTTTTAGCCAGATCCAGCCCATTTTGAACATGGTCGATGATAATAGCTGCACTCTCTTCCGGAGCTATATCATCATGCGTATTGATTTGATTTGGCCCCTGGTTTTCAATAAAGAATTGAGGTTTTTCCATCTTTCCGATGTCATGATAGAGCGCTCCCACCCGAGCCAGCATGCTGTTGGCCTGAATCCGTTCTGCAGCCTGTTCGGCAAGGTTTGCTACCTGCAGTGTGTGCTGATATGTCCCGGGGATTTCCCGCAGTAAACGCTGCAGAAGGGGATGATCGGGCCGGGACAATTCCACCAGCTGCAGAGTCGTGGTCAGATCCAATAACGGCGCAAGCGTATATTCCAGCAGTATTGTCAAACCAGCAGAAGCAATGCCGTTGAAAGCAGAAGCGCCGATTAAAGTCGCCAGCCCATTTACATCAGTTGCCGGATCAATGATGCGGTAAGCAACCAGGGTTGCTGCTCCGGAAACAGCAATAATTCCTGCAACAGAAGCATAAGCTGATAAACGCTGGGGGCGACGAAGAATAAGCAAACCCATCACTGCCCCCAGGCTGTAGTAAAGGGTTAAGTCCAGGGCATAAGGCATGCCGTAGGCCGCGAGGATTGCCAGCGGAACAGTAGTGAAGAAAGCAGTTCTACGGTCAATCAACGCCGCAACGATTAATGAATAAGCAGCCATGGGGAATAAGTACGGAACCACCAGATGTCCAGGATTTACAAAGCGGGATACTCCCAGGAACACAAGGAACAAAACAATAAATAAAGCCAACTGTTTAGTGGTTTTTAATAAACCAGGATAAGCCAGGAAGTAGAGAATAAGAAAAACTGCTGCTAAAGCGACTATAGCAAGTGTTCCAGCTTGATTTTGCCAACCGGAAAAGGTAGTAAGCAAACCCACTTCACGCAATGCTTCAATATCTTCGGCTTGAACGATCTCACCCCGCCTGATAATGGTTTCCCCGGCAATAATTGACCGGGTAACAACCGGAACGCTTTCTATCGCTTCTTCCCGGGCGGCCTGGGTTTCTTCTTCACTGTATACACTATTTGGCGCCACAAATGCAGATGCAATCTCAACAACCAGATTCACCTGATCCTCTGAAAGTGATAAACTGACCAGGGATGGCAGCTGTTGGCGGGCATCTTCTAAATCAACTTCCTGGATGGTATTCCGCATCACTTGCTCAAGGATAACAATCGATTCCTGACGAACAGTTTGCCACCGCACATCACTTAACTCAAGGATCTGCTCTGCCGTATTCCGGGATATATAAATCCCCTCCAAAGCCGCCAGGTCAGTATATTTTTGTTCCAGGGAGGCAAACTGATCATTTCTAACGGAATCAATGAAAGCTAATGCATCTTTGAGGTGATTTAACTGCTGGCGGGCAATGGACGAATCGGGCCGGGTGTAAATCGGATCTATCTGCTGGGCGGCTTCTTGCTGTTTTTGGGCAGTCAGGACTTCACTTTGATAGCTAACAGCATAAGGCGACATAATATCCTGGGAAGCTACTTTGCCTTCCACAACAGACACAGTTGACAATGCTCCAGTCAGGGACCAATTGATCACCCACCAGATCCCAGCCATAGAAACAACCAGAATCAGGGTCAGGATAATTACTCTGATCAGGGATGGTTTAATTCTTTGATCAATCATATTTTATCTTTCCTTCATCAGCATGAAGGGTTTTAATACCCGAAAATTGCGACAGAGAAAAATTTACCGCTATTGCTCTAAACAACAAATCCGAACTGATTATTGAAACCGCATTCTGTCCCTTCTAATCAGCCTGAAGCAATTCGCGGACAATCTGGTTGGCTTCTTTTCCATCCGCCTTGCCGCGGATTTTAGGCATCAGGGCACCCATCACCTGTCCGATTTCATCTATAGAACTTGCACCGGATTCCTGAATAGCTTGCTTAACCAGCATTCGCAGTTCTTCTTCCGTGATAGGCTGGGGAAGGAATTCGCTTAAAATACCGATTTCAACCTCTGCTTTAGTGATCAAGTCCGGACGATTGGCTTGTTTTGCTCCCTCAATGGTTTCCTGACGGAATTTCACTTCTTTTTGAAGCAGGCTCAATACTTTAGCTTCGTCCACCTCTCCCCGGGCTTCAACTTCGGCATTCTTGATGGAAGCCAGAGCCATCCGGAGAGTCATCTTTCGTTGGGCATCACCGGATTTCAGCGCTTTTGTTAAGGCGTCTCGTAATTGTGTTTTTAATGTCATGCTCATCATTATACCCTTTTCAACCCCTTACCCTATAGGATGCTTCATTTTTCCCCCTCCCATCAAATGCAGATGAAGATGGAGGATTTCCTGGTGCGCATCCGGTCCATTATTAATTATCAAACGATACCCCGAGTCACTAATTCCAGACTCTTCGGCAGCTTTTTTCGCTGCCGAAAAGAGTTTCCCCAGAATTTTTTCATCTCCCGGTTCCATCTCCTGCACCGAAACAATATGTTTGTTGGGAATAATTAGCAGGTGGATCGGAGCAGCCGGGTTGATATCCTTAAACACAGTTAAGATTTCATCCTGGTAGACAATTTCGCTGGGGATTTCCCTTTTACTAATTTTACAAAACAGGCAATCTTTCATCTTGATCCTCCAAATTTCACCCTGCTGTTCACCAGCATTGAGGTAATTATGCTTGGTTTACGATCTCTCCCCGAACCCCTTTTGGATTAATTCCGGTTATCTTAACAGATGAAAATGAATTCCAAACATCCGGACAGGCAGATGCTTCAACCCGGAGATAGTTGTCTGTTAATCCTATGGCTTGATAATTGTTTTCCTCTAAAGTCTCCACCTGCTCCCAGAGGGTAATCAATTCCGCCCCCACGAATTGCTGACGGTATTTAACAGCTGCCTTTTTAAGCAGGTCCCGGACCCGGGCATTTCGTTCTTTTCTCACCTGGTGAGCAACTTGATCGGGAAAATTTTCAGCCGGCGTTCCTTCCCGGGCTGAATAAGTAAAAACATGTCCATCCGCAAAATTCATCCGGTAGATAAAATCCAGACTTTCCTTGAACTCATCATCTGTCTCAGCAGGAAATCCTGTCATAACGTCTGTGGTCAAGGCAATATCAGGAATTACTGCCCGAATTTGATCGACAAGTTTTTCATACTGTCCGGGCGTATTTGCCCTTGCCATCCGGCGTAAAACATCAGTCGAGCCAGATTGCAAGGGAAGGTGTAAATGCCGGGCAACTCTTTCCTCCTTGATCAAATCAATCAAGGAAGGTGGAATATCCCAGGGTTCAATCGAAGAAAGCCGCAGCCGGGGGACCTTGGTATCTTTTAGAATAGCGAGGACCAGATCATGTAATTCAAGAGGAGGATTCAGATCCTTCCCCCAGGACCCTAATTGCACACCAGTTAGAACTGCTTCCTGTGCCCCGCCCCTGACAGCTGCTCTGATATCACTCAGCACAATCTCCGGGGATATGCTCCGTGAATTCCCTCTGGCAATTGTCGTGATGCAATAAGCACAATGGTGACTGCATCCATCCTGGGCTTTAATAAACGCTCTTGTCCGCAGTCGTCTGCCGGGAATAATTACCCTTTGGAGAGGTTCCCGATCAAACAGTTCCTGTTTCAATCCCAACAAATTAGCTACCAGGGTACCCTTTTCGGCATTGGAAACAACCCCTGTTATGCCAGGTAAATTCCAGGCCTGGTCTGGATGCATACTGCTCCAGCAACCAGTGGTGATAATCTTTTCCACTCCCTTACGGGACAAACGCCGGATGGTTTTCCTGGAATCTGCTGCTGCTGCAGCTGTTACAGTGCAGGTATTAACCACTGCTAAATCCGCTTCACCAGGATCCGCCACCAGGCTGTGACCTGCGGCGGTAAACTGACGGGCCATGATTTCAATTTCACTTTGATTTAATCGGCAGCCGATCATATCAAGGTATATTTTCATCTTCCCCATCCACAAATAAAGGTGTTTTCTTCACAGAATCGTTTGTCAGGGAACTAATACTACTAAATTATCAAACCAGATATCCACTCCGGGGTCGTCAAAGGATCCAACTATTAATCCAATATCTCCTTCGCGAAAACTAGAATCCGATGTTTCGGCGACCAAAACCCCATTAACAGTGAGAGCCAGACGGGACCCGCTGCACTCAGCCCGGATATGATTCGGTTGGTTATCAGTATAAATCGCATCGGAATGGTACATTTGAGGGGGCTCCAGCAGCTCCTGCTCACCATCTTGAACCTTTCCAATCCCGTAATATCCATCACTGCTGATGATCAAAAAATAAAAATTTTTCGTGTCCCGGTAGCGGCAAATCAGTCCATAATCATTATCATCCGGACCGCTAATTTTCCCAGCATCCACTTCGATCGACACATCTGTAAAACTTAACCCTGGATTTGCCCAGTAATCTGCATTGGGCGTATCTATCACAATCCGATATCTTTCCCCTTCATAATCTGTCATACCCTCCTGGGTTCGAACTCTGTCCCAGCCGCTGGAAGGGTCCGAAAATCCGTCCTGGAACAGTAGTCCACCCTGATTGGTAGGATACTCTCCAAAAATCTCGGGGATTTGTGCTATGCTGCAAGCCAGTGAAATAAGGACCAGCAAAGTTACTATCAATAAGGTTCGATTTTGATTGTTCATATATTTTTCTCCACCCGGAGTAATCATGATAAATTTTCCGGAAAATGCGCCTTCACACTATCAAAGTATGGATATTATTAGATCTCAGGGAAGATAACTGGAGAGCAATCGTTCAGCCCGGTCAATCAGCGAGAGATTTTCTGAATACAGCAATACCTGCTGCAGAAAGTAAATTGTGAGTTCTTTGTTTTCCCTGGCTGAATAAACTATGCCAAGGTGAAAGTAAGCCGGCGAATAGGACAAGTCTGCTTCCAGAGCCCGCTGGAAAAATTTCAGGGCATTCATCTCATCACCCAGGTCAAGCAAAACCTGCCCCATCACATCCAGGATTTCCGGATCTTGATCATCAAATTGAACAGCTAACCGCGCTGCTGGCAATCCCAGCTCCCTGACCTGATAAGAATACTTGACACAAAAACTTGCCAGCTGGCTGTAATAGGTGCCATCCAGGGGATTTAACTCAATCGCTTGCTGAAATTTCTCAACAGCAATTTCCAATTCTCCCAATGCGGCCAACGATTTGCCCTGCTCTATATAGACATCAGGGTGATCCGGCCAGGCTTGTTCAGTCTTTTCAAAATAATCCAGGGCTGTATTGTGTGACCCTTCCCGCTGCCAGTACAAACCCAGGAACATATTCGCCAGGGGAGACCGGTCATTCACATCCAACGCTATCTCAAGTACTTCCAATGGATCCCTGGAGGGATCTTCCAGATGTTGAAGTGCTTCCCCCCAGTACGCCCAGGGTTCCAGATAATCCGGACGCAGGTTCGATGCCTGTTCAAAGGCATGGGAAGCAAGGCGCCATTCGCTGATAGAAGCCAATGCCTGCCCGGTTGTCATGAATTGGTAAGCTGGTTCCTCTGATAGCGATCCCCGAATAGCTTCTGAGATCACTCCTGCCTCGGGATATGTATCTATTGCCTGGTCCAAATATACCAGGGCCTGATCGGGTTCATGAGCAGCAGTTATCAACCCAAAATGATAAAGTAGGTCAACAGAACTCTCATTATCGTTGAGGGAGAGGTAAGTCTGCCACTCTTCCACCGCTGCGGTATAATTTCCCTGATCCTCGTAAAGATTTGCCAATTTTTCAACAGCCGCCAGGTTGTTCCCGAGGTCCTGCCAGATATCTTCAGCCGAATCCTGCTCACCTGCCTCCAAAAACACTTCCCCAAGCTTCAACCGTCCCTGATCCGAAAGGATTCCTTCCTGGTCAGCATGGGTAAATGCAATTTTAGCCAGATCGTAATCTCCTGCCAGATAGGCCGCATCCCCAGCACTCTCCCAGAGTGCTTTCCACCAGGGGGTTTCTTCAGCGAGTGATACCAGAATTTCCGCTTGCTCCTGGTAGTCTTCCGCGCTAAATGCAGATTGCAATTTCAGGGTTTTTTCGGTTACACTATTAGCAACAGGTACAAAACTTAAAAGCGAGCCGATCAGGACCAGCACCACTAATCGGAGGGCAATTTTCTGACTTTCATTCATACCTGAGATTATATTGTATTATCTTCTGAAATGAAACCGCGGCTGAGGGTCAATCAAAAAAAGGTATAATCATTTCAACCCCATTTATCAATCAAATAAGGAGCCAAATTGGATTTTGGATTATCAGAAGAGCATCACATGGTGCAGCGGATGGTCCGTGATTTTGCGGCCAAAGAAGCTGCTCCCACTATCCAGAAGCAGGATCGTTTGGGCGAAATGGCCCCCCATGTGATTCCCCGCATGGCTGAATTGGGAATCCTCGGCATCAGCATCCCGGTCAAGTACGGCGGACAGGGAATGGACTATGTTTCCCTGGGACTTGCCTGTGAAGAACTGGAAGCTGTGGATACATCTCTACGTGTTGTGATCTCGGTCCACAATGGATTGTCCTGCTTAACTTTACTGCAGTGGGGAACTGAAGAGCAAAAAAACAAGTTCCTGGTTCCGTTGGCGAAAGGGGAAAAAATTGGCTGCGGTGCGTTTACTGAATCCGGCGCCGGATCAGATTTTGCTCATATCCAGGCCACCGGGAAAATTGACGGCAGCTTCTATATCCTGAATGGGGAAAAAATGTGGATATCCCTGGCATCTGTGGCTGATTATGCAGTTGTTACTGTCCGCACGAATCCAAAAGCCAGCCAGGCCTATCAAGGTTTATCTACCTTCCTGGTAGACTTGAATTCCTCCGGCATCTCCAGGGGTGATCTCCACGGAAAACTGGGCGTCCGGGCTGGTTCCACCGGCTGGATTGCCTTCCAGGACGTGCGTGTACCTGTAGAAAACATGATTGGCAGAGAAGGAGAAGGGTTTAAAGTCACCATGTCCTCTTTTGACAGCGGCCGCTACACGGTTGCCGCCGGCGCAACCGGTTTGATTAGGGCTGCATTGAATGCCAGCGGAGCATATGCAGATCAACGAAAGGTATCCGGAGAAAAAATTAGTGACCTGCAGCTAATCCAGGCGAAAATAGCTCGCATGTCATTGGACTACCAGGCTGCCAGGCTTCTGTACCTCAAAGCGGGATGGATGAAAAATAAAGGAGAGCGTAACACCAAAGAAACATCAGCCGCAAAATGGTATGCTACAGAAGCATCCTTCAAGGCGGCTTCCGAAGCTGTCCAGATTCACGGCGCCTACGGTTTCAGCGATGAATTTCCGGTAGAACGCTACCTGAGAAACTCCAAAGGCGCCATGATTTACGAAGGAAGCAATGAAATCCAATCTCTGATCCAGGCAGATTATGCACTGGAGCGACGCCAGGATAAAAAACTCCGTAAAGAATGTCCACCTTACGACCAAGATTCCTGGACCTGATAACATATCCAGGAATGAACAACCATCATCTAATTTCCAATTAACAAGGAGGGTAAAAGTGTGAAAATTATTGTCTGTGTGAAGCAGGTCCCGGATACAGCAGCTACCATGGCAGTTGAAAATGGGAATATCAGTTGGGGTGACGCCCCATTGATTATCAATCCCTGGGATGAATTTGCTGTGGAAGCTGCTCTGAATCTGGTTGCTGATCAGGGAGGAGAAGTAACTGCTCTCTGCCTCGGCAAGGAAGAAGAAACAGAAGCTATCAAACACGCTCTGGCCATGGGAGCAGACGCTGCAGTTCTAGTCTCAGATCCGGCTCTGAAAGGGTCTGATAATGTAGCTGCATCCAAAGTCCTGGCCGCAGCGATTACAAAAATCGGCGAGGTGGATCTGGTACTCTTCGGACAGCAGTCTGTAGACACTGATACCGGTCTGCTGCCGGTTCAGGTTGCCCGGCTCCTAAAATGGCCTTCGCTGACCCTGGTCTCCAAATTTGAAGAGGTTACTCCAGCGGAGAACAGCCTTCAGGTTGTCCGCTCCATGGAAGAGGGGAACCAAATCATCAAGAGCCTAATGCCTGCCGTGGTAAGCGTCACCAAGGATTATGGTGAACCACGTTACCCTTCATTTATGGGAATACGCAAAGCATCCAAAGCTGAATATCCGGTCTGGAACCTGGCAGATTTAGGTATTGATCTTCCTTCATCTTCAATCTCCTGGCCTGAGGTTAATGAACCGGTTGAACAAGAAATCGTTACCGAGATCATCGACGGGGATACAGCGGAAGAAAAAGCAAAAATCCTGGTTGAAAAATTAATTGCCGAGAAGGTGCTCTAATGACAAAAAAAATACTCACATACATAGATCATTTTCACGGAAAAGTGCAGTCTTCATCCTGGGAAGCTCTGGGATTGGCTGCCAAAATTGCTGCTGACAGCGGCGGAGAAGCTGCTGCTTTAATCCTCGGAGAGGGTGTTAATGACCTTGCTGAGCAAGCTTTTCATTATGGCGCCGACCAGGTTTTCCTGGCAGATCACGCTATCCTGAAAGATTTCCGCCCTGAACCGCTGGCAGAGTTAATTGCTGCAGCTGCCGGGGATTATCAGCCGGACGTGATGATTTTCCCCACTACTACTCGTGGAAGAACCCTGGCCGGTATGGCAGCAGTTGACCTGGAGTCGGGCGTGATGGTGGATGTCATTGATCTGGATTGGAAAGAGGATAAGATCACAGCAACCCGGTCCATCTATGGTGGGAAATTATTAGCCAAATTGACCTGCAGCACCAGCCCGGAGATTATCACAATCCGGACCAGGGCATTCGACAAACCTGAACCGGATAGCGGACGGTCTGGGTCAATAACTAACCTGGAAGTATCCCTCGATCCCGCAGATCAAGCTACAACTGTTATGGATATTCAGGAAAAAGCTTCCGGGGTCAGCCTGACGGACGCCAGCGTAATTGTTACCGGGGGACGGGGCACTGCTATTAATCCTGCCCTCACTCCACCAGATGATCTGGATGAAGAAGGTGCGGATGTCTGGAAGGCAGAGCAGGGATTTGATCTGATTCAGAATCTGGCAGATGTTCTCGGTGCGGCAGTTGGCGCCAGCAGGGCTGCAGTAGATGCCGGATATATTGAGTACGATCACCAGGTAGGTCAAACCGGCAAGGTGGTCTCACCTGACCTGTATATTGCCTGCGGAATATCCGGGGCTATTCAGCACCTGGCTGGAATGCGCAGCAGCAAGGTTATTGTTGCCATCAATAAGGACCCTGACGCGCCAATCTTTAACTTTGCCCGCTTTGGCCTGGTAGGTGACATGCACGAGATCCTGCCCCCGCTGACAGCTGGATTAAAGGCATATCTGGAAGGATAGTATTTAACAAAAAAGGCTCCCGGAGTTTCAAAACTCCGGGAGCCTTACGTATTTAAGTACTAATGATCGTTTCTCGAAGGCATCATCAACACACAGCTGTTAGTGCTTCCCACCACACGCTCGGAATCAGCGCCCATCATCATTCGATCAAAAGTTCCCCTGCCATTTGAAGTCAGCATAATTAATCCGTAGTCTTCTTTTTCCGCTGTTTCCACGACAGTAGTCGCCGGACGGGATCCTTTTACCAGAGTGGAAACCCGCAGTCCATCTTTTTTCAAACCCCGGGCAACCGCGTCCAGGAAATTCTTCATTTTGGCTTCTGCCTCCGCGCGCAAGTTCTCGACAACATCTGCCGGAGCACGGTAATTTTCTGTTTCAGGTATTTGGGGAACAGAGAGCAGAGTCAATTCACTATCATAAACCTGACCCAGTGTCCGGGCATAAGGCAGCACTTTTTCAGAGGCAATCGATCCATCCAGCGCCACCAGCATTCGTTCAGGTTTTTTCCCCATATCTTTTGGTTGATCACCCTGCACCAGGAAAACCGGAATATCCAGTTTCATCATAAGCTTTGAACTTACCCCGCCGCTCATCCAATGTTTTTCGCCGGATTTCCCCCGGGTGGTGGTGACCACCAAGTCTATCCCGGCGGATTTTACATAAGCCTGGGTGACTTCGGCAATAGATCCTCTCCGGACTGCTTTATCCACTTCAAATCCATCGGCTTTAAGCTGTTCTATCATGCTATCCAGATAAATTTCGCGAGCAGCCAAATCCGCGTTAAATTGCTCCTGTGGTCCATGAGAATAAGATTTCACACCGGATAGCAGCGTCATCGAAGCACCGGTTTCTCTGCAAAGCCGTTTAGCAGCCGGCAGTGCCTGGGCTGCATATACAGATCCATCCAGCAGGACAGCTATCTTATTGATAGTTTTGTGTTCAGTGCGCCAGTGGCTTCTTTCTTTCGGTTCAGGCTCCCAGGTTATTTCAGGTGGAGCCATAGGTGTCCCGCCAACAGCAACTGAGGAAGGAGCCATCTGGCCAAAACCAAATCCAGCCAGTAGAGCTGTGTCCAGACCACCAAGGTAATCCAGTACTGGATCCGGTTCCCCAAGCATAGACCTGGAGATGCTAAACCCGATGTAAAGAATTGGGATGAACAGTAAATAAGTCCAGGCCCCCTCGAAAAATCGCTCTTCAAAGATGATCGCCGTTGCCCCGGTTGTGAGCACAGCCGCAATGATTGTTCCCGGAATCAACAGGGCTTTACCTATCGTGAAATTTTCCTTGGCCTGGCGTATCAGGCGTTTGGTAACCGCCCACCCCGTCATACTCAACAGAATAAACACACCGGCAGCATAAATTGCCAGGTAGGTTTCCTCATTGGTGCCAAATAATAAAAATGCCAAAACTACAATGCCAACTTCCAGCCAGACCGGTTTATCGGCTACATCATATTCATTTTGCTGACCCAGGTTGGGCGGAATATAATTGCGCTTTTTTAATCCCAACGCCAGGTTTTGTAACCCCTGGGCGCTGGCAGCTGAGGCAGACATTAATACGGCAGTGCCTACAATCGTCCCCAAGATGGGCAGCGGATAAGGAAGCAGAACATCCATAGTTTGGGTAAATACGGATACTTCAGAATTTGTCGGATCAGCGATATCCAGGATAGCCGGACCAACGATGAGCATAGTTGCGGCCGTGGTGCCCATAATGATCAACAAACTATTAAACGCCCGTTTGCTTCGGACTTCATCGGTACCCTCGTAAGCCGCCACAAGATTGGCAAACACCTCGATTCCTGTCATTACCGCGAGGATGCGGACATACCCCGCCAGGGTGAAGTGAAAATATTCTCCCTGAAAAGCCGCAAGGTTAAAGTCAGGCAATTGAAATCCGCGCTGCCAAATTGTCGCGCCAATCATCACCCACAGCAGCACCAGCACTCCCGCTGTGGCAGGCCCAAAGGTTCGGGCAGCAACTTTGGGACCCCGATTTACCAGCCAACCGGTCAAGATGCTGAGAGCGATGGCTGCAAACGTGCGGTATTGAATGCCGAAAATCGCACTATTCAATACTGGAAGACGGTCAGCGATAAAAGTGACCATGGCGGCCATACTGACCAAAAAGGTCAGAGTATATTCCACAAAAGTGATTGCCGCGTTAATTTTTACAGCCCAGCTGCCAAATTCTTCTTCACTTAAGCCGCTGCCCCCACTGCCATCTGTGACCCACCTCATCACCAGTCGGTACATAGCAGAAACCACCATAATGGTGACAATCACCAACCAGACCGACGCGCCAAAGGTCACCCGGGCAACCCCGGCAACCACAATCAGCTTTAAGAACGGTCCAAACACATACAATGGTGAGGTTGCTGGATCCCCTCCTCCAGCGAGCGCACCTTCAAAAGCATTGTTTAATTTATTCGAAATCTTAACTGCCATAACTTTTTTCCCTGCTCTCCTGCCCAAAGATAACTCGGACATGAGTTTTTTTGCATTGACTCTTTCTTATTTAATTTTCCTCTTTGGTTGTTACTAAAGAAAGGAAATGGTCACCAACCACGGTATTGCACTTCATTCCGTTCTAGCCACAAAAAAATAGCAAGGAAAAACCCTGCTATCCATTCCTGAAACCATGATATACAATTATACCGTACTTCAATTACCTCTCCAATACTCTAGAGGGAAACTCTATGAACAACCTTCAATCTCAATTTTTGCTTGATCCAGAGGTGATTTTCCTTAATCACGGCTCCTTCGGGGCGACCCCAAAGCCGGTTTTTGATACTTATCAGAGCTGGCAGCGACAACTGGAAACCCAGCCTGTGAAATTTCTTATCAAGGATTTTCATGAAAATTTCCGGTCAGCTCGTCACCAGCTGGCCGTCTTCCTGGGTGCAGATCCGCATAACCTGGTTTTTGTCCCTAATGCTACCTTCGGCATGAATATCATCGCCCGGTCCCTTAATTTTCAAAGGGGGGATGAAGTGCTGACCAGTAATCATGAATATGGAGCCTGCGATAATGTCTGGTCCTTTTTACACCAGAAAACAGGATTAAAGGTTGTCCGGCAGGAAATCCCCCTTCCTCTGCCGTCATCTGAGGATATCGTTACCAGAATTTGGGAAGGCGTGACAGATCACACCAGATTAATATTCCTCAGTCAAATTACTTCCCCCACTGCTGTGCGCCTTCCAGTAGAAGAAATCTGCCGGAAGGCCCAGGATGCGGGGATTCTGACCCTGGTTGATGGGGCACATGCTCCGGGTCAGTTGAATCTAAATCTGGAAGAAATCGGGGCGGATTTTTATATCGGAAACTGCCATAAGTGGTTATTGGCTCCTAAAGGGTCAGCTTTCCTCCATGTCCTACCTGAGCGCCAGGAGTTAATTGAACCATTGGTAGTCAGCTGGGGATGGGGGGAGAACTGCCCCTATGAAAGCGATTCCCGTATCCTGGCGCTTCTGGAATGGTGGGGCACGAAAGATCCAGCGGCTTACTTGAGCGTGCCAGCGGCGATCCAATTCCAGGAGGACCATAAATGGGATAATGTCCGGGAGTTATGTCGAACCCTGCTTTCAGAAACTCTGACGCGAATCGAAACATTGACAGGGATGCCATCAATCTACGGGCACAACAAGGGAAATTTCATCCAGTTGGGTGCTGCTGAACTGCCGCCGGGATGCCAACCCGAGAAGCTGCAAAGCTGGCTGTATGACCAGCACAGGATTGAAATTCCCCTTATCGAATGGGAAAACCGCTGGCTCATCCGTCCTTCGGTGCAGGGCTACAATACCCGGGAGGAGTTGGATAAATTAGTGGAGGCAGTGGAGAAGTATATAAAGTAATTTGGATCCTTCCGTAGGGGCGACCGGGGCGATCGCCCTATTGCTGCAATATAATGAAATTTGAAATCCACAGGGGGAATAATGAAGAACTCTTACAAAAAAAAGTCCGTCCAGGAAAATTTACCTAAAAGAAGGAAATCGGATCAGGATTTGCCGTTCCACCATCTTGATAATAAATAAGGGCGACCCATCGGGTCGCCCCTACAGATTATTCTGATTAATTATTCTCCCCTAGAAGTCGAATGTAATTATCTAAACCCAATAAACCTGAACAAAGCTGCACATAGGCAAAGATTTCAAGCGAAAATGGTAAGTATCCCCCGTACCCTAACAAGGGCATCTCAAAAAGGTGGCAGCAGTCAGCGTAAGGAATCGAATAAATCCATTTGGGATAAGAATAAAAATTCCACATCTCCCAAAAAAAGGCAGTAATCAGGACTCCGGCAAAAAGCGCCCCAATGGGACGCCAATCCCCTTTCCTCAACCAGGACACCAGGGAATTGTTTCCCAGCCAGATGTTAATCGGTTCCAGGATAAAATAAATTGATAACCACACCAGGGGAAAAAAGAGCTGAGGCCACAGCAATAACAATGCTAATCCCAGCCACCCGCCCAGAAAAACCGCAATTTCCACCCCGCGTCCAGGATCCAATTTGGGGCCCTGCCGCAGCCGGGATATAGTTGAAAAGCTGCCGGCAAACTCCGCGCTTTCCAGAACCGCGGGGATGACAGTAGAAAAACTCAAACTGGCCAGTAATGCATACTCTAGATTTGAAAATGAGTCCCGTCCCAGATAAAACCAATTCTGCAATCGCGAGTTTAACCCTTCGAATATCCACCACAACGGAATAGAGAGCAGAAACAACAGGATAAATCTCCACCAGCTCCGGGAAAGAAGTGAGCTCCGGTTCCTGAGGAATACCAGACCATCCATCAGCAGGATGTATCCCAACCAGAGCGGGAAAAAACCCAGCCCTGTTCTAGCCCCCGGTCCAAACCAATTCAGCGGCCAGAAAATCAAAATTAATCCCAGCCCGATCCATCCCTGGGGTGGAAAGTTCCTAATCCTGGCAATCATGGCCGTTCTCCTGGCAGCTCATACAATTCGACCAGCACACCCCCGGCGCTTTTAGGATGCAGAAACGCCAATTTGCGGCCGTCGTCCATGGTTATCGGCTTTTCGTCGATTAATCGCACGCCCTTTTCCTGCAGGTCAGCAATTTTAGCGCTGATATCCTCGACTTCAATGCAAATGTGGTGCAGCCCCGGACCGCGCTTCTTGAGGAATTTCGCCAGGCCAGAGTCTTCGGTCGTGGGTTGAACCAGCTCAATTTCGCTTTCCCCTAAAGGCAGGAAAGCAATTTTCACTTCCATACTGGAAACAGTTTCCACATGATCCAGGGTTAAGCCCAACTGATCCTGCCAGAAGCTTAATGCCTGGTCCAGGTCTTCTACCAATACAGCAACATGATTAAGGCGTATGAGGTCTGTCATAGAATTATTATAGTATAGGATTAAGACCTCCGAGGGCGAAACAGAAGAGCATGCCTCCCCGCGCCCAAGCCCGTCATCGGGCATTTTTCATTTAATGCTGCACTGACCAAACCATCTTTATGGAATCATCGCCCCGGAGACGGGGCTCAGAGCATAATCCCCGCTCCCAAGCCCGTCATCGGGCGTTTTTCATTTAATGCTGCACTGACCAAACCATCTTTATGGAATCATCGCCCCGGAGACGGGGCTCTCAGAGCATACCTCCCCGCTCCCAAGCCCGTCATCGGGCATTTTTCATTTAATGCTGCACTGACCAAACCATCTTTATGGAATCATCGCCCCGGA
>JAIORG010000089.1 GCA_021108255.1 Anaerolineales bacterium
CGTATGATAACCGTACGATAATCGTCCGATAACCATGCTAACAACTTGTTACAATTAAGTTCATACTATACTAAATTGTGACAAAATGAATACTTAATAAAGTCAAATTATTGTAAAGATCCATAGCAAGGGTTAGGCGTGTAATTTCCGAGGTGCAAAGCATGTGTAAGTCAATCGTTGAGAAATTAGTTGGATATCAAAATCGTACAAACGTGTGTTCACTTTATGATATTACGCACAAGTCTGACCTTTTCTCAAAGTTGAATGATACTCCCCTTGAACGTACGTCTGTTCCAACTCTCTCAATACTTGGGATTGATGGTTGCCAGGTTGCTGGCAATGGATAAAAGCAACTAAAGGAGCTCAAATGTCTCATGGTATGCGATATCTCTTCTTCTTAGCTTTGACACTACTCGTGCTGACCGGTTGCCAGACGAGTCCTTCTACTCAATCAGCTACTCCTATTCCACCCACGTCCAATGATGCCATATCACAACCAGTGGCTATTCCGATTTCGGACCTAATAGCTGCTGAGCTCGTAGTCAGAACAGGACCAGACGAGCACTATCCTGCAACAAAGCTTCAACTTGGGATGGGACAGGGGGCTGCAGTAATTGGAAGAACCACTGATAGCCGCTGGCTGTTAATCGAGTTTGGATTGCAACTGGGTTGGATTCAATCCTCTCAGGTCACAGTATCCAGCTCCTTATCGGATGTACCCATACCCATCGCGCTCGACACTGTATTGCAACCACCCGGAGTCACCTTCACTGGTCCATTGGAGGTGAGCATTCCCGGAAGGAATGCCACGGCAGGCCAAGGTAGTCTTGAACTCACCATTAGACCAGATGGAGCGGCGATTGTCTTCCTGAGATATTCACTCCGGGGTGCCAATTGTTATAATGATTCAGGGACAATTCGCCATGAGGATTATGGCTGGACCTTATCGGCGGCCCCTTTCCCAGAGCCTGCTTTCATTGTCGATGGCAAATTCGAATTCAACTACCCGGGCGAGCTCAAAGTAAGTGGCCAGTTCACATCGCCGACCGATGCCATCGCAATGGTTGAAATCTCAACTGAGGAGATCATTGCGACGGGGGTCTTCTTCACGTGCGATTTTGGAACCTGGATTTGGAGCGGAGAGGTGGAGTGAGGCTGCAGCTTGAGGGTTGCACTACGTTTGCCACTTAACTAGGCTCATGACGTTGACCGCAACCGGGAGGTTGATCTCCCGTTGGATCCATGCGGGACCGACGAAGGAGGTGGACCAGGAAGTGGATACCCTTCCTTCTGGGTTTGCTCCTGCTGCTGAGTGGAATTCAACCAGCAACGTCCACATGAAGCCCTTAGGATGAAGCGGCCAGCGGAGATTTATCGATCATCGAAGCGCAAGATGCCGAAGAAGATCGAGACCTATGAGTATCCAGGATACTATCTTTTGCGGTGCGTGAGTGGCTCAGGAATGATTTGCATCTCAAACAATCAGTTCTTTGTGAGCAACACATTAAGGGGCGACCACGGTGGGGCAGAGGAAGTGGATGACGGAATCTATGATTTGTACTTTCGCTTCTATCAACTTAGACGTTACCATTTACGCAACAATAAAATTCGCGATATTGTGTCAAAGGTTCCATCGACAGGGGTAAAAATGTACCCTTACTACTTAAGGGGGGAGCCTTTGCGTTCAATGTTGCTACTAAGTGGTGACTTTTGGGATATACCCTTAACAAATACTCCAAATAACAATAGCCCTCCCCTTTCCCCGTATCTGCCAAATCCTGCTCGATTTCCCCCTGGAATTCCCACCAATACTGCAACAGCCAGCAGTCCCTCCCTTGAGATATGAATCTCAAGATTACGGAATCCTGATATTGCCTGAGGGGCAAGCTGGTAATTTCCCTCTAAGAGCTAATTTTTCTAAATATATTAGCTCTTGAGACCATGTACGAATGAATATTTCCCGTACTAAATTATGTGCGTAACACTATTCCCAAATTGGTGTTATAGCCTGCAATGTATCAATACACGATGCCCTCATTTGAGGCTAATTATGAGCAAGAGTAGCGGCTTTTTAGAAAAATTACGCAAATATGCAATCCTTGGCGGTGGAAAGGATCGCATTAAATTGCAGCATAAAAAGGGTAAATTAACAGCCCGGGAAAGAATATATGACCTGGTCGATTCCGACAGTTTTCAGGAAATCGGTCTTTTCGCTTCTCAAGAAATCAATACCTCAGAAAATGGCAAGTCCACTGCTTACGGAGATGGTGTAATTACAGGAAAAGCAGAAATTAACGGTAGGCCTGTTTACCTTTTTGCGCAAGATTTCACGGTGATGGGTGGATCCGTTGGTAAAATTCACGGCAAAAAGATTGCCCGGATTATGGACCTGGCCATCCAGAATGGCGCTCCTTTAATTGGGCTTAACGATTCAGGAGGAGCTCGAATACAGGAAGGTGTGAACTCACTTGCCGCCTATGGTGATATTTTCTACAGAAATGTTCAAGCTTCTGGAGTTATCCCTCAAATTTCAATAATCCTCGGTCCCTGCGCAGGTGGCGCTGTATATTCCCCAGCGATCACAGATTTTGTATTTATGGTTGAAGGCACATCTCAGATGTTCATCACCGGCCCCGGAGTAATTAAAGAAGTCACTCATGAAGAGATCGATGTAGAATCCCTGGGGGGTGCCGAAATTCATCATGCCCAGAGCGGTGTAGTTCATTTTAAAGCCCCAGATGAAAAAACAATAATGGAGCAGGTTCGCTGGCTGTTAAGTTATCTTCCCTCCAATAACCTGGCTCCACCACCCATCATAAATTCTGCGGATGACCCTCAAAGACTAACTCCAAAGTTGGCTGATGTAGTTCCCCAGCAGCCTAATGAACCCTACGATATTCACCGGGTCATTGAAATATTGGTTGATAATTCAGAGTTTCTGGAGATTCAGCAAGGCTATGCGGAAAACATTGTGATCGGTTTCGCCCGGCTGGATGGTATTCCAATAGGCATTGTCGCGAACCAACCTGACCACTATGCCGGAGTTCTTGATATTAATGCTTCGGATAAGGGTGCTCGCTTTATCCGTTTTTGTGATTCTTTTCATATCCCAGTGATCACCCTTGTGGATACTCCCGGATTTTTACCTGGAATTGAACAGGAGCATGAAGGAATAATACGACATGGGGCTAAAATGATCTTTGCCTATGCCGAGGCTACAATTCCTAAAATTACCCTCATTTTACGCAAAGCATATGGCGGGGCGTACATTGTTATGGGCTCCAAACACCTGGCTGGGGACCAGAATTTTGCCTGGCCGCAAACAGAAATAGCAGTCATGGGACCCGAAGGCGCTGTAAAAATTCTACACCGCAAAGCACTTGCCAGCTCTGCTGATCCGGATTTACTCCAAAAAGAACTCTCTTCAGCTTACCGCGAGAAACTGGCGTCACCATTTTTAGCTGCTGCAGAGGGTCATATTGATGACATCATCTCTCCTGAAGAGACAAGATCACGAATCATCCAATCCTTGCACATGTTTCGGGATAAGAGGCTGCCGACTCCAAATCGTAAACACGGGAATATTCCCTTATAGGTTGGTATTTGACTATGAAATTACTAATCGCCAATCGGGGCGAAATTGCCATACGCGTTATCCGCACCTGCCGGGATATGAATATTCCGACTGTAGCTGTTTATTCTGAGGCGGATCGAAACGCTCTTCATACCCGGTACGCAGATGAGGCAATTTTGATAGGTCCAACCAGGGCATCAGAAAGTTATTTGAATATATCAGCTCTGCTGCAAGCAGCCAAAACTACCCAGTCCACTGCCATTCACCCAGGATATGGTTTCCTGTCTGAAAATCCTGATTTTGGGAAAGCTGTTGAAGATTCCGGACTAGTCTTTATTGGTCCCCGTCCCGAAACTATGTCTCTTTTTGGAAATAAACTCACTGCTCGCAAAGCAGCCAGGGAAGCAGGTTTGCTGGTCTTACCAGGCCCGGATCAACCTCTCAGTGGACACCCTGTTCAATCCCAATTAGGCAGCAGTCTATCTTTCCCTTTGCTTGTAAAAGCAACCGCAGGCGGCGGCGGAAAAGGAATCCGGCTTGCTCGATCCCAAGATGAGTTAGCAGATGTCATTGACCTGGCGCGGGAAGAAGCTATTTCAGCATTTGGTGACGGCACAATCTACCTTGAACCCCTGGTTCAAAAAGCCCGCCACATCGAAGTTCAAATATTAGGTGATGGAAAAGGGCAGATTCTGACCTTTGGTGAAAGAGAATGCTCAATACAACGGCGTCATCAAAAACTCATAGAGGAGTCCCCGGCATCTGAACTATCCCCCGAGGAACGTTCCTGCATAATTACTGCTGCTCATCGATTGGGATCCACAATGAATTATCGCAGTCTGGGAACCGTAGAATTTCTAATGGATCAAAATCGCCAATTCTATTTCATTGAAGTAAACCCCCGGATTCAGGTTGAACATCCTGTAACTGAAATGGTTTCCGGAGTTGATTTAGTTCAAGAGCAAATCCAATTAGCTATCACAGGGAAGATAGACCTGTCCCAATCTGATATCAATCCTCAGGGGGCAGCCATCGAAGCCAGAATTCTCGCTGAAGATCCTGAAGCAGGCTTCATGCCCACGGTTGGTGAAATCTCATACTTAAAAGAACCAGGCGGGCCTGGAATCCGGGTTGACAGCGCTCTCTATCAGGGAATGGAAGTGGGATCAGATTATGATTCCTTGTTATCAAAAGTCATCGCCTGGGGTGAAGATCGGCAAAGCGCGATTAAACGGCTAAAGAGAGGATTAAAAGAATATCAAATTGGTGGGCTAAAAACAGACCTGGTGTTTTTATCTCAAATTCTTGAGTCTCATCCATATCAAACAGGAAATATAGACACAACCTTCCTGGATGATTTTGAACCAAAAGAGTTGATTCCTGAGGAAACGCTTACTCGATATGCTGCGGTAGCAACCGCACTTCATATCCATAACAAACGAAAATCCAAGGAACTACAGGATAGTGGGGATATCAATCCCTGGCGGCAAAAAGCCTGGCAGGAGCAAACAAAAGCCGGTTCGTGAAGGCGTTTTGCTCCGCCCGAAGAGGAAATATGGCAGATTACAGAGTGTACGTTGGCAACCGATTATTTGATATACGGATCGAAGAAGATCTGTTGCTAGTTAATGGAGATCAATTTAACTTTGATCTTGAGTCCATTAATGGGAATGGCTTACATATTCTTCGAGATCCAAATAGAAATATAGAAGCGTATCTACAACCCAATCAAAACGGCTCCTATGACATCCAAATCGATGGAATCCATCTTTCCACAGAGGTCGTTCTGGGTTTTAACAACTCGACCAAGATTTCAGACAAAAATAAAGGGTCGATAACCTCTCCCATGCCTGGCGTGATCATCGATATCCTGGTCAAGGAAGGAGACTTCATCCAGGAAGGGGACACAATTCTCATTCAGGAAGCAATGAAAATGCAGATGAAAATCCGTAGTGCAAGCTCCGGAAATATTACCAAACTCCACACTGTAATCGGAGATCAGGTCAATAAAGGCGTACTGCTTGTATCTCTAGATCCTGTAGAAAACTTGCCTGTCAATCCAGATAATCCACAATTGAAGAGGAAATAATATGAATTACATTGATATCCTCCAACCCGAAAAATCGATACCACAAAAGGCAAGGGATATTGCTATTGTGATTTCAGCATCCTGGCTTTTGGCAATCAGCGCTCAATTTTCTTTTAACCTGCCCTTCAGTCCTGTACCTGTAACTGGCCAAACACTGGCGGTTCTGCTAATTGGATCACTGCTCGGGAAAAATCAAGGTGCAGCCGCGGTTGGACTATACCTTCTCCAGGGAGCAGCTGGCCTGCCAGTATTTGCAGGCGGAAAGTCCGGTTTCATCACGTTGGTTGGTCCAACCGGTGGATACCTGATTGGCTTTATCGCAGCAGCTTATATTGTGGGAATACTGGCAGAGCTGAGATACAACAAATCTCTTATCTACACAGGCTTTTCAATGCTGATTGGTACCCTGGTCATTTACATTTTTGGTCTCTTCTGGCTTGTGCAATTTGTTGGAGAATCCAGTGCCCTTCAACTGGGTTTATTTCCTTTTTTAGTCGGTGACTTTGTGAAGATTCTAAGCGGCGTGATTGTGCTAGGCGGTTCCATGAAAATCAGTTCAATGTTATCACCCAGAGGATGACTACCCTGAGTTAGCTCAACAGGATTTCACAAGTTGAATTCTCAAGGAATAAACAAAACCATGAAAACTAACATACTTCAAGAAACTCCGATCGCAATAATTGGCCAAGCGGCGATTTTTGCAAAAGCAGCTTCACTAACTGAGTATTGGGACAATATCCTGAATAAAGTTGACGGGATTACAGATGTGCCCGATTCTCGCTGGAACCCAGAAGATTATTATGATCCAGATCCCCAAGCGGTCGATAAAACCTACTGCAAAAGGGGCGGTTTTATTCCCGATATTGAGTTTAATCCCCTTGAGTTCGGTCTACCGCCCAATATCCTGGAAGTGACGGATTCATCCCAATTACTAGGGTTAATTGTAGCCAGAGACGCTATGGAAGATGCTGGTTATGGGGCAGATAGGGAGTTTAACAGGGAGACAACCGGCGTTGTCCTCGGAGTCGCAGGCGGCACAAAACTCATCTCAGATTTGAGTGCCAGGCTGCAATATCCAATTTGGAGGAAGGTTTTAGAAAACAGCGGGATATCTACTGAAGACACAGATATCATCATTGAAAAAATGAAACTTGCCTACGCTCCCTGGAATGAAAATTCCTTCCCGGGCTTACTGGGTAATGTCATTTCCGGCAGAATAGCCAACCGTCTGGATCTGGGCGGAATGAATACCGTTGTAGATGCCGCTTGTGCCAGCAGTTTGGCTGCAGTAAAAACAGCAGTTAGTGAACTTGTTGAAGGGCGGGCAGATATGATGATAACAGGCGGAGTGGATACCGATAATTCCCCTTTTACATACTTGTGTTTTAGCAAAACGCCAGCGTTTTCACCATCCCAGAAAACCAGGCCGTTTGATGAAGAGTCAGACGGGATGTTAATCGGGGAAGGTTTAGGCATGATGGTTTTAAAACGGCTGGAGGATGCTGAAAAAGATGGGGACCGAATTTTTGCCATCATCCGCGGAATCGGCAGCTCCAGCGATGGTAAATATAAAAGCATTTATGCTCCTCGCCCAGCTGGTCAATCTCTGGCAATCCAACGAGCCTATGCCGAGGCAGGGTTTGCACCCCAATCGATAGATCTGCTTGAAGCTCACGGTACTGGCACTATAGCAGGAGATCCGGCTGAGTTCAATGGCTTAAAAAATGTTTTTGAGAATCCTAATGGTCAAAAACAAACTATCGCCATCGGTTCAGTCAAATCCCAGATTGGCCATACGAAAGCAGCTGCCGGGGCTGCCGGAATGATTAAAGTCGCTCTTGCCCTGCATCACAAAGTTCTACCACCAACTATCAATATTCAAAAACCTTCCTCTTCCCTTAACATTGAAGATTCTTATTTTTATCTGAACACAGAAACCAGACCCTGGTTCACATCAGGGAACGGCTCCTCCCGCAAAGCAGCTGTAAGTGCATTTGGCTTTGGCGGAACAAATTTCCATATCGTACTTGAAGAATATCAAACCGAAAATAATCTAAACTCCCGCCTGAATTCTGTCTGCCAACCTATCTTGCTCAGTGCCAGCACCCCAGAAGACCTGCTCATTAAAATTCAAGATACCCTGGACTCTATAGCAGCTGAGGATAGTCAGGAAGCGTATCAAATTCTAATAAACTCTTCAAAAGATACACTTCCACCAAAAAACCATCCCCGATTGGGCTTTGTAACGGAATCCAAAGCTGAAACAACAAAATACCTGAAGACTGCTTTAAGCTTGCTGAAAAATCAACCAGATTCAGCTTCCTGGGAACATCCCTGGGGTATAACCTACCGGGCTGAAGGAGTATCTGAAGAGAGTAAAATCGCAGCCCTGTTCCCCGGTCAAGGTTCCCAATACCTCAATATGGCGGGTGAGGTAACGATGAATTTTCCTCCCCTGCGGGAAGCCTTTGAAACCATGAATGATCTTTTCCTCCAGGAAGAGCAAAATTCTCTAAGCAGCGTCGTGTACCCTATTCCGGGTTTTAACAAGGAGACTACTTCAAAACAACAATCCGCACTGCGGGAAACTGATTATGCCCAAGCCGGAATTGGCGTTGTCAGTTACGGCATGTATAAAATCCTCCATCAGGCGGGTTTCCGGCCTGATTTCACAGCAGGTCACAGTTTTGGAGAATTGACTGCACTCTGGGCAGGCGGCGTCCTGAACGATGGCGCTTTTTTGCGATTGGTAAAGGCCCGGGGAAAAGCCATGCGTCCTCCACAAGATCCTGATTATGACGCAGGGACAATGGCAGCGGTGAAAGGACCTCTAACAGATATCAAACAGGCAATTGAATCCTTACCTGATGTTGTGATTGCCAACGAAAACTCATCTTCTCAAATTGTATTGGCTGGTCCGAGAGAAGCCATAAATCAGGCAGAAACCATATTGTCCGATCAGGAATTCAAAGTGACACAGTTGCCAGTCTCCGCTGCTTTCCACACTTCCCTGGTCGAGCATGCCTCAAAACCATTTTCGGAAGCGGTCAATCAGGAAACTTTCCAGAAACCCGCTATTCCAGTTTATTCCAACACTACAGGAAAGGTATATCCCAAGGACGAGAAGAAAAGCAAACAAATCCTGTCCAGTCACATATTACATCCGGTGATATTTAAAACGCAGATAGAAGAGATATATCAAGCCGGTGGAAGGATTTTTGTTGAAATAGGACCCAGACAGATTCTGGGAAACCTTGTTGATGACATTTTAGATGATCAACCACATACGACAATCTCATTAAACCCAAGCAGAGATAAATCAAGCGATCGTCAGCTGCGGGAAGCCGCAGTGAAATTACAGGTAGTTGGCTTACCGTTAAAGGATATTGACCCCTATCAACGCAGACCAATTTCAGCCTAAATCAAATCTTTTTGAGTGCTAGAAGGAGAACCACATGGCTAGTTTACAAATACAACTAAACGGAAGTAATCTCATTAGCGAAAAACGCAAACAGGCTTTTAAGGAAGCATTGCATGACGAGCACCTCGTGGGCATTAATGATAATCTTTTGAAAGACTCTAATGGGAATGGAAAAATCCCCCACACAACGGAGCAGGAATCCTCACAAAAAACCATCAGTCCTGGTGCCTCCAATCCCGACACAAACGGAAATGGAAAACACCAGGCTTCCGAGCTGGTTAATAATATAGAACTTGGATTAAACCATTCATTCGATCATCAATCCCGGACAATGGAAATCCACCAACAATATCTCTCTCAGCAGCAAGAGTACACACAATTGATCACAACCGTACTCAATGAGCAGGGAAAAGTGCTGGACAAAAGTAATGGAAGTATAAACGAAGGGGTCATCAATACTTTTCAGAGAAGCCTGGATAATTTCCATGAAATTCGTGGAAAGGGGATGGAAGTACATCAGCAATTCCTCGAACAACAAGCTTCCTATTCTGAAAGCTATGTCAAGATACTGGAAAGTCAAAATCAACTTTTCCAAAATGGAAGAAACCTGTCAATATACACAGAGGAACCATTGATTCAATCTGAACATTCGAAGACACCAGATCTTCCGGAACAAACCATTGATAATGATTTCCCTCTCCAGCAGCCTCAAGATGATATTAAACAGGAAGCCATTCTTATAGAGCCACAGAGTGCAGCTCAAGGGAAAACTATCCAAATCTCTACAGATGTCCTTTCCGCTGCATTACTCAAAATTGTGGGCGAAAAAACTGGTTATCCCCCGGAGATGCTTGAATTGGACATGGACCTTGAAGCCGATCTGGGGATTGACTCCATCAAGCGGGTTGAAATACTGGGAGCCCTGGAAGATGAATTTCCCTCCTTGCCTGCAGCAGACACTGAGGTATTGGCCCAAACACGCACGCTTCTGGAAATCGTTGAATACATGAATAATGAAGGGGGGCAAATTTCAGAAAATGTCACCCTGGTCGAAGAAAAATCTTCCCCTGAACCGAACAGCAGCGAAAAAGATGGACCACCTCAAATCGATGACCAACAATTACAGTCCCAAAATCCAGCGAGTGCTGATCATTCTTTAGAAAATCTCACGGTTATTTTGTTGGAAATTGTAGCGGAAAAAACCGGCTATCCAGTAGATATGCTTGAACCAGAAATGGATATGGAAGCCGATTTGGGAATAGATTCAATAAAACGTGTGGAAATTTTAGGCGCGATGGAAGATCAAGTAGAAGGTCTTCCAGCCATCGAAGCAGAAACTCTCTCTGAGTTGAGAACACTAGGACAGATAGTCGAAATCATGGGCAGTCAAAAGGCTGCTCCCAAGGATCTTCCTGCAGATGAGGAAGTGGGCAAAAAAAAAGTTGACCAAGGAACCTTAGAGGTAACCCCTGTTAGACTCATCTCTTTGCCAGAAGCGGATCGCCTGGATTTCAAGATTAGCCAGAGCCGCCCAATTGTAGTAACTGATGAAGGGACAGAGCTGACATCTCAGTTTGTCACTGCTCTTACTCAAGAGGGTTGGAATGTAGTTCTTTGGCAATTTCCCGAGACTCTGATTTCTGCAAAAAAACGGGATATTCCCCAAGAGGTAACCCAAATTCAACAAGATGATAAAAGCCTGGATTCCATAAATTTATTAGTGGACAGGATTCGAGATCAGTACGGATTGATCTCTGGTTTCGTTCACCTCCATCCTCTCCAGGATAGTAAAGAGTCTTTCCTCAAATCGGAAAGGGATTTAGTAAAACAAATTTTCTTCCTTTCTGGGGCAATTAAAGCCGATATTACTACCATCAATCCCGGAAGTCGCTCTTTATTCCTCACAGTAACGCGGATAGACGGCCAATTAGGATTAAAAAACCATCATTCCTTCCAGGAAAGCAGCGGTTTCAGCGGTTTGGTCAAAACACTTCACTGGGAGTGGCCTGATGTTTTCTGCCGGGCTTTAGATCTGGATCCTGAGTTAACACAGAGTGACCAAATCGCCAGTATTTTAGATGAGATTCAAGATCTGGACCTCAGCCTGGTTGAAGTTGGACTTGGTTCTCAGGGCCGGGTAACTATAGGGCGAGAGTAATAGGAAAAATGATGAAACAAAAACCAAATTTTCCTCCATCTGAAAAAACACATTTTCTAGTAAGTGGTGGAGGCAAGGGAATTACTGCAGAAAATACGATCGCCCTGGCTAAAGCATTTCAGTCCAGTTTTACTTTGTTAGGCAGGTCTGAGCTCCTGGGAGAAGAGCCTGGTTGGGCTAAAGGCTTAGATACTGACGCGGATCTACGGCAATCCATCCTGCAGCACTACAAGAAGAAGGGCAAGAAATTATCACCAAAGCAAATGGATCAGAAACTTCGTGAGGTTCTATCGAGCAGAGAAATTCAATCTACATTAAACCGAATTAAACAAGCCGGCGGCGAAGGTCGTTATCTGCAGGTTGACATAACCAATGTTGAAGATTTAAGAAATCAACTAAACCCCTATAAGACAAAGATAACCGGTTTACTGCATGGAGCAGGCGCTCTAGCAGATAAGTATATCGAAGACAAAAAGGAATCTGATTTTGAATTGGTCTATGGGGTAAAGGTTGATGGACTAAAAAACATATTAAGTCTCATTTCGCCAGAGCAAATAGATTTCCTGATCCTGTTTTCATCTGTTGCAGGATTTTATGGCAATATCGGACAATCCGATTACAGCCTAAGCAATGAAATTCTCAATAAATTCGCTCATCACCTAAAGCAGTCTCATCCCTCCTGTCATGTGCTGGTTATTGATTGGGGACCATGGGATGGCGGGATGGTTACCCCGCAGCTAAAACGGATTCTCACCAAAAAGAAAATTCAAGTAATCTCTCTTAAAGAAGGTACAGAAACACTCATTGAATTACTTCAAAAACCCAACAGCAGTTCCCAATGGGTTGTAGGAAGCCCAATGCCTTTTCCCTCTCCCAAAGTAGGAAGCGATCTTCAGTCCTACCGGTTATTCCGGCGTCTTTCCCTAAGAGCAAATCCATTCCTGGCTGATCACGTCATAGGAGGAAAGGCTGTGCTGCCAACAGTTTGTGCAGTGGGATGGTTTATTAACAACTGCGAAAAGTTGTACCCAGGATTCCGATTCTTTTCTGTCCGCGATTACCAGGTATTTAAAGGCATTGTATTTGATCAAGATTTAGCTGACGAGTATCTCCTGGAGTTAAAAGAAACTCAGAAATCATCCGGTTCGGTCACCTTTGAAGGAAAAATCAGCAGTGAATCTCCCACCGGCAAATTAAGAAATCATTACCAGGCTTCGGTGGAGTTAAGAAAAACAATTCCTGATCAACCTCAAATTCAGGGATTTGAGTTACTTCACGAGTCGACCCAGAATGGACTCCAATACTATGAGGATAAAATCCTTTTCCACGGACCAAGATTCCGGGGAGTTCAAGAAGTATTCAATCTGTCACCCTCAGGATTGACCACCCGCTGTGAACTGCCATCCTTCCCAATTCGGAAACAAGGTCAATTCCCGGTAGGTTCATTTAATCCTTTCCTGGCGGATATCCATCTACAAAGCCTGCTGATCTGGGCTTCTTCCCAACTCGATTCTATCGGGCTGCCATTAAAAATATCTGGTGGCACACAATATAAACCTGTTGACTTTGATACAACTACCTACGCCACGATGCAGGTTCAATCGAGTACAAACCATCGGCTGATAGCTGATGTCATCAGCCATGATGAAATTGGGAATATATATAGTAATGTCGAGGGTGCAGAAATCACTCTCAATAATAAATTGTTTGACCTGTTTAAAGACAATAAACTGGAGAAGGAACCGGCATGGCAATAATTATCATTGGCCTTGATATCGCTTATGGGTCCTGTTCTTCTCTCCACTTGCTGGAAAGGTCCATCTATAACGGGAATCTCTGTAATGAGCAGGGGGTTCATGATCCGAGTATCGTAGCAGTTAATGCATTTCATGATGCAGACCTGGATAGAATTTCTCAGCTAGGAATATTGAGCACCGATCCTTCCCGGCTGGTAAACTCTCCTCAAAGCATATTTGGAAGTTCAATTCAGATAGGGACAATTCCACCTGAACCAGGAGCGATTTTTCAGGCGATACAACTAGCAGATAGCTGGATCCAGGAGAATACGGATCGAGCAGTGTCCTTAACCATAACTTCTGATATCGGTACTGGTAGCATGCTGCTTGCCCATCCCAGCCGAAACACCCCAGCTTACGCTCAAATTGAATTTCGGTCAAATCATTCAATCAATGAACCGCAATTATCTACTCCAATCGGTTATCTAGAACTGAGCCAGGATATAAGTAAAATAAATCAAAAGGAATTCAAGATTCTGAGTGACATGTTTGAACCTGGCGAACGTTTCCCAGAGACTGCTCTAGGAAGTATATATCCCCGCATACCCGATGAAAGCGGTCTAGCTGGTCTCATCCATACCTCACTTCTAATAAGTCGTAAAATCATCCCAGGTAATTCACAGGGGCTCAGTAAAAATATATCTTCTTCGGCTGGAAAACATCCCTTTTACATTCCGCAACAAACCAGGCCCTGGTTAGACAGGGGAAACGGATTCCAACGTTCGGCGATGTTAATTCAAATGGGAATCTTTTCCGCTAAAAGACATTTTCTTATCCTGCGGGAACCAGGTATTCCGAAACCCCTTCCTAAAGTTCAACCTCACCTCTCTGGAAACGAACCGATTTTGATCCCATTATGGGGAAATAACGCCAAAGAGCTTCAGGGTCAAATTCAATTACTGGAAGCTGATCTAAAGACCATTACCCCGGTGAAACAGCTAGCGAAAGATGTCTATGCGAAGTTTTCTTCAGCCCAGCAACCTGGTTTTGTTTGCACCTTCCTCGGTACTAACCATGAGGATTTTCTGAAAGAAATCACCCATGCAAAAAAAGGAATTCCTCAAGCTTTTGCCACTGGCAAGACCTGGAGCAGTCCCAAAGGCAGTTATTTTACTCCTCAGCCCCTGGGCAAGAAAGGTGTGGCATTTGTTTATCCAGGAGCATTCAATTCTTATCCGGGTATGGGAAGAGAGCTATTTGATTATTTTCCTCATTTGCACCAGCTAGTTAAGAAAACCATCCAGAACATCAGTTATTCTCTTGCAGAGGAACTTATATTCCCGCGATATCTCCATCCAGACCTTGATGATCAACCAAATGGGCAGATGGATATCCTCTATAACCATCCAAGTGAATTAATTGAATCTGGCATAAGCATCTCTGTTTTGCACACCTTGATTCTTAAAAATATATTTGCTATCTCCCCAAAGGCAGCCTTTGGATACAGCCTGGGAGAAATCAGCATGTTATTTGGAAACAACATCTGGCAGAATGCAGGAAAAAGCAGCGAAAAATTAAAAAATTCACCGCTATTTAGAACCCAGCTTTTTGGACCAATGAATACGGTTCGGGATTTTTGGAAAGATGAAAACCTGGAGGATAATTTTTGGGGCTCATATATTCTGAAAGCTCCAGTTCGTGAAGTAGAAAACGCCCTGGAAAAAGAACCCCAGGTATTCCTGACTATAATAAATACCCCCGATGAAGTTGTTGTTGCTGGAAAAATTGACGCCTGCAGGAGAGTAATTTCCGAACTTGCATGTCATGCTCTGCCAATGCCCTTTAACTCTGCAATCCATAACCCGGCGATTCAGGCAAGTTATCCGGATTTTAAATACCTCTATACCCATGAAGTGCAATCACAATCAGATATGCAATTTTACTCAGCAGCGGATTACAAACCCTTGTCACTTGATACAGGTACGCTATCCCAAGCTATAGCTAAAATGACCTGCAATCAGGTAAATTTTCCCAAATTGGTTAATTGCCTTTATCAAGACGGGATTCGGATATTCATAGAAGTAGGCCCGCAGAAAACCTGCTCCCGTTGGATTGAAAAAATTCTGGTTTCACAACCCCATGCAGTTATACCTTTAAACAAAAAACATCAATCTGATTATGAGGGTGTGTTAAAAGTCCTCAGCTTGCTGGTCAGCCACCAGGTACCGCTTGATCTTACACCTCTTTATCCTGTTGAGAAAAATATATCAGCAGAACAAATTCGAGAAAACGGCAAGGGACAAGCCTATATTGAATCAAACAAAGAAATAAAATGGAAAACTGCTCATCCCCAGAATACAAGACGGCGGATTGAAACCCGCATGGGCAAACAACCAGTTCCAACGGCTCTTCAAACAAAATACCTGGAGAACCTCACCCTCCTGTCAACTGATGTCGGAGAGAGCCATCAACAATTTCTTTCCACTCAGCAAACCCTAACTCGCAATCTCGCCAGAGTGGTCCATCTCCAAACAGATATGTCATCAACGGATACTCCTCTTGTTTCTAAACCTGATCCGCTCTTTACCCAAGACCAAATTGTAGAATTTACCCGGGGTGACCATCAGAAATGTTTTGGGAGTACTTTTTCAGGTTTCGATGAGCGGAGGATTCCTCGTTTGCCAAATGGTAATCTCCGCTTTATAGACCGGGTAATCGGTATCCAGGGCGAAGCTGAGAAGGTGATAGTTGGCTCGAGCCTGGTGAGTGAATTTAATCTTCCCGCCCAGGACTGGTATCTGAATAGTCAAGATACCGCCCTGCCCTATGTCAGCTTAATGGAGTTAGCCCTCCAACCTTGCGGATTTCTATCCGCCTATATGGGCAGTATAAAAAACATGTCGACCCTTGATTTATATTTCCGGAATCTGGATGGCGAAGGTAAGCTGCTGATTTGGCCATCCATATCAGGGCAAACAATCACAAACAGGGTTGAATTACTTTCAGCCAGTAGATTAAAGAACGTGATTATTCAGGAATATTCATTTGAACTCGCCCTCAAAGGAAAACCTTTTTATAAGGGAAAATCTTCATTTGGATATTTCACCCAGCCAATGCTGGTAAATCAATCTGGATTGGATGGCACTCAAAAAACCGCCCCCTGGAAGTCTGCTAATTCCGTCTCAGGCCGGTGGGTAGAAATTAATTCCGAACCCGCCGAATCTTTAAATTCGGAATTACCGGGGTTACCAGAAATTAATCAATTATGGATTTCAACAGAAGGCGGTTTATTTCAAAAGGGTTATCTCTTTACAAAACAACAAATTCCCTCAAACTCGTGGTTTTACCAATCTCATTTTTATCAGGATCCGGTCATGCCAGGATCCTTGGGCGTCGAAACGATGGCCCAGGCATTAATCCAATCTGCTCCAATCTGGGGAATTTCTAAAACACAGCGCTGGAGAATTAAACCAGGACAGAAAACCACCTGGAAATACCGGGGACAAATCACCAGCGATGTCAATGAGATCACGATCGACCTTCACATTAAGGAAATTATTCCCGGAGCTCGGGGATGGCAAATAATCAGTGATGGCAATCTTTGGAAGGGAAACGTGCGAATCTATCAGATAACTGATCTTGCTTTAGAAACTTATTGATCAGTCGAGGAGATCATGTAATAATATGCAAACATTATTATCTACGCGGGCCCAGATACCCATCGGCACCTGGGTTGGGTCTGAATCAGAAATCACCACGAATCCAGAAACGATCAGGTCGATACTAAAAGATTTTGGGTCAGAGTGTTTTCTACTGGACTATCAAAACCAAATCGGGGTTACCCAAACTGGAGATCTATATCCCTTAACCAGGGAGGAAGAAGGCATACCAGTAATTGGTTTCCTTAGACCTCAATCACCAGCTCATTTTGGGAATCCGGGATTTATCAAGGATCATGGCCTGAAATATGCCTATATGGCTGGATCCATGGCCAATGCCATCTCCAACGAACCCCTTGTCATTGCTCTTGGTAAAGCCGGTTTTCTGGCTTCCTTCGGCGCTGGAGGTGTTTCACCAGCCAGGCTCCTGGAAGCAATAAAAACTCTCCAGGATCAACTACCGGATGGCCCTTATGCCTTTAATCTCATCCATAGCCCCCAGGAACCTCTTTTAGAGCAGAAGGTGGTCGACTATTACCTTCAACACCAGGTTCGGACAATCGAAGCTTCTGCATTTCTCCGTTTGACCCCTACACTGGTCGAATATCGCGCTGCAGGATTAACCCAGGATGAGAATGGAAATCCAATAATTAAGAATAAAATAATCGCCAAGATTTCCAGAAGAGAAGTCGCAATCCATTTTCTTAATCCTGCTCCTGAAAAAATGTTGAACTCCTTGGTCAACCAGGGAAAAATCACTTCCCTGCAAGCTGAAATGGCTGAAAAAATACCGATGGCTGATGACATCACCGTAGAAGCCGATTCTGGTGGACATACAGACAACCGCCCTTTAACAAGTATGCTGCCTTCCATCGTCGCCCTCAGAGATGAAACACAGGACAAAAACAACTATTCTACTCCAGTCCGCATTGGAGCTGCTGGCGGCATCGGAACACCTACTTCAGTTCTGGGTGCGTTCTCAATGGGAGCAGATTATATTGTTACGGGATCGGTAAACCAGGGCTGTGTAGAAGCGGGAACATCAAACCATGTAAAAAACCTGCTCGCGCAGTCATCGGCAACAGATATGATGATGTCCCCTTCCGCAGATATGTTTGAAATGGGAGTAAAAGTCCAAGTATTAAAACGAGGAACAATGTTTCCCATGAGGGCCCAAAAGCTATTTGATATCTATTCTTCTCACGATGGGATTGATGATATTGATCCCAAAACAAGGCAGGAATTAGAGGAGAAAATATTCCAAAAGAAACTTGAAGAAGTCTGGGATGAGTGTATCAGGTTCTTCTCTGAGCGAGACCCCAGTCAGCTTGAACGAGCGGATGGGAATCCTAAACGCAAAATGAGTTTAATTTTCCGTTGGTACCTTGGATTGGCAACCCACTGGGGTGTTCAAGGGAATACGGACAGGACTCTCGATTACCAGATATGGTGTGGACCTTCGATGGGTTCATTTAATGATTGGACAAAGGGAACCTCTCTTGAAGAGCCAAAACAACGTCATTCGGTGAAAATTGCAGAGCAGCTATTAGATGGTGCAGTTTATCTATACCGGATTTTAGATTTAAACCTCCAGGGTTTTTCAGTTCCATACTCCTGGAACAAATTCCTTGATTAATATGGAACCACAAATACAACCCATTTCAAGTGGGATCATTCACATCTGGCACACCGCTCTCAGTCCCTGGAAAAACAAGGTCGAGGAGCTTAAGGCTGTATTATCTAACGAAGAAACCTTACGGATGGAGCAGTTTGTATTCCAAAATCGGGCGGAAGATTATATCGTCAGTAGAGGGGTCTTGAGAATTATCCTTGCCCAATATCTAGGACTGACACCCAAAGATGTGCTTTTAAAAACCCATCCAAATGGGAAACCATACCTTCCTGGATCAAAATTACAATTTAATCTATCACATTCTGATGGATTATTCTTATATGGTCTGACTTCAGGCACTCCTCTTGGGATTGATCTCCAGCGTGTATATCCAATCGCAAATATAAACACCATCATCAAAAATTATTTCAGCCCCGAAGAACAAAATTTTTTAAATTCTGTCAACGAGAATCTGCTCCAGGATCTTTTTTTTGCTATTTGGACTGCCAAAGAAGCTTACCTCAAGGGAACCGGCGAAGGATTTCAACATCCTCCAAACAGCTTTACAATATGCCATAAAATTAATGGCCTTCTCAAATATGAACTGCGGGGAAATTTGAATTCAACTTTAAACAATTTGTGGAATATCCGCGAAATTCACCTGGCTTCTAATTACAAAGCTGCCCTTGCAGTGAAAGGTGAAATTACTCAAATCCAAATCGAGCCTTTTCCCCCTCTGGGTTAATCTCCTGGATTGTTGCGGACAATTATTGTTATGGCAATGGTTATGGCTGCCTGGTAATGCCTAATCCGGAGGAGAGTATTTGCTTTATTAATTATCTGACTGTGGCTATCTAAGAAACAATTGTCTTTGACTATAACCTTGAAATTTTTCCACCTCCTCAGCAATATTAAGCCGCACTACAGATTAGCTCCTTAGAATACTATTCACGCCGGATATCTTCAAATCAACCGTCTTGACAGTCAGATACTGATATGTGATAATCGCATTACTCCTTGGCCTGCCCCCCTCAGGTCAAGGGGTATTTTTATTGGGATAATCAGCTACAATACATACACAAAGCATATCGTCATTTTCGCCTCTGGAGGCAAGTATGTGCGGTAGATTTACCTTGACAGTTTCCCCCGAGGAACTGCAAGCTGCTTTTCCAAATTTCCACATCCCCGTTGATATTCCACCCAGTTATAATATCGCGCCTTCTCAGCCCATTCCTGTGATAGCAAATGATGGAAAAAATGAACTTGATTTCTACCGCTGGGGGTTAATCCCCTCCTGGACAAAGGGGGATAATTTTGGCAAATTTAACCTTATAAATGCCCGTTCAGAAACGGTCGCTGAAAAAGCCTCCTTTAAATCCAGTTTCCGCCGTCGACGCTGTTTGATCCTAACTGATGGCTTTTTTGAATGGAGCAAATCCACCTCTGGAAAAGGTAAAACCCCCTATTACATCACCCTCAAGGATCAATCCCCATTTGCTTTTGCCGGTCTCTGGGATCTCTGGTACTCCCCCGAAGGGGATCCCCTGAAATCTGCCTGCATCCTTACCACAACTCCCAATGATCTGCTAAAACCTATTCATAACCGGATGCCAGTGATTCTACCTCCCGAAAGTTATACTGGTTGGTTGAAACCAGGAGAAGGCCGACCAGAAGATTTTCAATCCTTTTTAATACCTTATCCGGCAGCTATCATGCAGGCTTATCCAGTATCAACCTTTGTTAACTCACCAAAAAACAATTCTCCCCAATGTATTCAGGCCAGCACTCTGCTATGATCAAGCCTCCAGAAGTATTTTTAACGCACTCTTTAGCTAAACTTTCCGCTGGGATTAAGGTTGCCAAAATCCTCTCCGCTTCATTAGCAGCTGTTGAGCCTGGAGAAGTGGTAAAAAATTCCCTGGTCAGGAAGGGAGACCTCTTCCTGATAGGCGGTGAAACCCTGGACCTCAAAGCGTTTGACCGGGTTATCCTTATCGGAATAGGTAAGGCTGCTTACCCAATGTCAATGGCAGCTGCAGATCTCCTGGGTGAAGATCTATCCCGGGGAATAATACTAACAAAACCCGGAGCCGATCAACTACCTGACAAATATGCCAGGGTTTTAAAACTAATCCATGGCGGTCATCCGGTGCCCAACCAGGACAGCATCACAGGGTCAGGGATAATCCAGGCCCATTTGTCTGAATTGAATTCCAGGGACCTGGTGATTATCCTGTTATCAGGAGGCGGATCAGCCCTTCTATCATCTCCGTGCCCGGGTATAACCCTGCAGGACCTGATTTTAACCAATCAAGTCCTATTGGGCTGCGGCGCAAATATTACAGAAATCAATACAATCAGGAAACACATCTCCCTGGTAAAAGGCGGCCTGCTGGCTAAAATTGCAGCGCCTGCAAAAATAGTCACTCTGATCCTATCAGATGTCATGGGTGATCACATTGATATGATCGCCTCTGGTCCTACAGCGCCTGATCCTTCCACCTTTCAGGACGCATTGGATATAATCCGCAAATATAATCTTGAAAATTTACTACCGCTGACAGTAATGGAGAGAATTAATGAAGGATGCTCAGGAGAATATCCTGAAACGCCCAAACCAGAAGATCCTCTTTTTCTAAAGGTTTTTAACTATATTGTCGGCCGCAATTTGGACTCAATTCAGGCCGGCATCCAGGCGGCAGAACAGGAAGGATTCAGTGCCGGCATCCTGCCAAATGCTCTGATTGGGGAAGCAAGTCAGATGGGAGCGGAATTGGCAGAGATTCTTCGCCAAATGGCAAATAAGGACAAACCCTTACCGCGTCCTGCTTGCCTTATTGGAGGCGGAGAAACTACGGTCACTCTCCACTCCAGTAATGAGATTGGCAGAGGAGGGAGAAATCTCGAAGCCGCACTAAGCGCAGTAAAGATACTGGATGGCCTAACGAATGCCGCTTTTATTACCCTGGCAACTGATGGAGAAGATGGAGTAACCGACGCTGCCGGAGCAGTTGTCACGGGAGAAAGTTTTTTGAGAGGTAAAACCCTTCAAATGGAGCCAGAAAACTATCTTCTGAATCACAATTCCTATTCGTATTTCCAAAAACTAGATGATTTGCTACTTCCCGGTGTAACCCGGACAAATGTAAATGACCTTTGTTTTCTATTCACCTTCTGAGAGAGGCCAATGACTAACAACAAACCCCTGGTACTAATGACTCACGAACTTCCTGAAGATTGGGTAGGCGAACTGCTTGATGATTATCAGGTAATCACAGGTTTTAATGAAAAGCGCGGATTGGACAGCAGATTAATAAAACACCTTGATAAAGCTGAAGGTATTCTTTGTTTATTGGACGATCCGATCCCGGCTGAAGCCCTGGAAAGAGCGCCTGATCTGAAAGTTATCAGCAGCATGGCAGTCGGAGTCGATAACATTGACGTAGCTGCCTGCACCCGGCTGGGTATACCCGTGGGCCACACACCCGGAGTTCTTACAGAGGGAACTGCAGACTTAACTGTGGCTCTCCTGCTAGCAGTCTGCCGCCGGCTTCCCACTGCCAGTGAGGATGCCCGCCAGGGCCGCTGGAAAAACTGGGACCCAACGGGGTGGTTAGGTATGGATCTAAATAATTCTACCGTCGGGATTGTAGGATTGGGAAAAATCGGCACTGCTGTCGGAGAACGGCTGGCATCTTTTGGCGCCCAGATTATTTTTAACAATCGCAGCCCACAGCCAGAGAAAGAAAAAAAACTCAACGCGACTCAGGTCGAACTGGACGAGTTATTAAGAACCAGTGATTTTATTTGCCTCCATGCCCCGCTGACTGAGGAAACAGCCAACCTGATTAATGAACAAGCTTTCCAGAAAATGAAATCATCTGCAATACTGATCAACGCTGCCCGGGGCGCAATTGTCGATACACAAGCGCTTACCCGGGCGTTGAAGGAAGGCTGGATATGGGCTGCAGGACTGGATGTCACAGATCCAGAACCCCTGCCCCCCAACCATCCACTTTACAAGCTGGATAATTGTCTTATCACTCCTCACATCGGCTCTGCGACATTCCAAATACGGCAGACAATGGCAAATATCGCAATCGAAAATTTATCTGCTGGTATCAAAGGAATTCGCTTACCTTATTGTGCAAACCCTGAAATTTACACTTGATCCTCTCAATAACTTTTCTTTACCCTCAGGTAATCTAGTTTTATCAGGAAAGAAAATTTTATCTGCAATTTCCAGGTTGCAGGGATCCCCGAGAAAATAATTCTCCATGTCCAATTACTAAATCCAAATACACCAAATTCTCTGCTGAAATAAATCACCAGTCAGGATTTAATGCCAGTTAAATCAAAACCCTAGAATTTAAAGCAGGATATGCTACACTATATAAACTTTTTTTATCTAAGAATGAGGAGTCATTTTTGGCAGATATCACCCGTCAACGAATTCATGTCAATATCCATATCGAGGGAACAACTAACTCTTCCTTCCTGGCGGAATTAGGGAATATCTACGGTACTGACCATATTCTAGTCTACAAGTTACCCCAGAAAAGATTTATTCGCTTGAGTGATATTCCACTCAAACCTACCCAGTCTCTGCTAAAAATGGGGAAAGGCTTGCTGGGAAATGCGTCGTTCTTTAATAGCAGTTCCATCAGTGAAAACATCGATCTTTCTGATGATAGCTTGTGGTTTAAGCGCAAGGAGCTGCCCGCGGATACTGCCGCGGTATTTGGATCATTCACCCCAAGCCTTTTTAAGGGGGTTTATGAAAATCCGTTTTTCAGCATTATCCTGAAAGACCCGTTAGAGCGAGTGATCTCTCTTTATGACGAATGGAATAATACCAAGGGTGTTGTGAGATGGCGGGTAAATGTTCCTTTTGACAAAAATATGCCGTTTGTTGATTTTGCAGTTGAGGAAATATTTACCAACTTCCAATCCAGATGTCTGGGAAATAAAAGACTGGGAGATTATGACCTGGTCGGTGTTGCTGCGTGCCAAGAAGGGTTCATCGCTCAGCTCAAAAACAAAGATTGGAAAGAATATGTAAATCAGGAACCTTATGAAATCCAATTGGATCACCCAAAGTACAAGAACCTGGGTATCACATCAGATTTTCTTAATCGTTTCCAGGAATTAAACCATATGGATTATTCCATCCATGAGCAAGCGAAAGAATTCATGGGTTATTGTTAAAGAGGATTTCCTGCAGATTTCATAGAAAAAACAAGAAAAACCGCTGATAATCAGCGGTTTTTTCTCTAGTCGGGGCGGTCGGATTCGAACCGACGGCCTTTGCAACCCCATTGCAACGCGCTAACCGGACTGCGCCACGCCCCGGACAATGAGCATTATAGTGCCTTCTACTTGATATGGCAAGATATCAAATAATCACCAAAAAACAGGTCTGAAGAGCCGCTCTGTCTACCTGTCTGCTTAGGTGTTTATTCAGGCAAAAGGCAAAGTATATACCTGCCAGCGTTTGTATATTTCCGCCCCCATTTTTTCTGCTGTTAATACCGAGGTCGGGTTATCTACATCTGTGATAGACATATCTGTCCACCGGTAACCATGTGCAATTGCCTGATTAAAAAGCCCTTCAAATAACAGCACAGCTACTCCAGTACCCCAATATTCCGGCAGCACAAGACCACTCTTGATAGTCATACTGTTTGGTTCCCGTCTTTTAACCAACCAGAACAACTTGAGGATATCCCAGGGGTACCGTAATCCATTTACATCACTGAAGATTTCGTTTAAGTTGGGCAGCCCGGGCAAAAATCCCACCGCTTCTCCATCTACCTCAGCAAATAATATAAAGGCGGGATCGGCAATATTCCGGAATGGTTCCAGGGTCGCTTCCAGAGCATCCCGACGCCATCCGATATGATCATTAAGGTGTGCCAGTGCTTTGTTTAAAAGCCTGTGAACATTATCAATTTCTTCCTGCCAGTTTTCAAAGTCAGCTTTCCGAACCATAATTTTCCCCTGAGATTTCACCCGCTTTGCCAAACGAACCAGACGCCGAAACTCAGGAGAATCTTCCAGGTTGATTCTTAAGGCTACGTTCTGAGCCCGAGCAGGTTGGAAGCCATATCTATCCATGAATTCTTGATAATAGGGGGGCGTATGACCACACATCAAAGCCGGAGGTGTGTCACGTCCTTCAATTAAAACACCGTAACCATCTTCGTAATCAAGATTCCAGGGACCATACAAGGCGTTTAATCCCCGCTTTTCCCCCCACTCCATTACCTTTTCAATTAATGCCTGGAATACTTCATAATCCTCGATGTACTCAAGGAATCCGAACATGCATTCCTTTTTCCCCCTCTTCTGATTTGTTGGCGGGTCCTCCGCGGCGCAAATTGTTCCAGCCAGTTTCCCATTTTTATAAGCAAGAAAGAACTCAGCTTCACCGCGATCAAAAAATACACCCCGATCAGGATCTATCACCTTTTTCCGTTCTGGCAACAACGGTGGCACCCACAACGGATCATTGCGATAAATCTTCCAGGGAAAGGTTAAGAACTTTCGCCTCTCTATTAGAGATTGCACCTGCTTAATTTCAATTTTTCCCATAATCAATCCACCTGGAAAATACCGGCAGGAAAAATTACTCCATATCAAGCAGCCCGGCGTATCTTCAATTCTTCAACGATCTTTGAAAACTCTTTCCTGTCCAAAGGATATTTATACGCTAAAAATATCCCAATCGCCAACAACACTGCCGGAATGGGGCCAATGATCAATTTTATGCCCTGCAAAGCCCGCTCACTTTGCTGCGCGACATTAGGTTGATAACCTGTGAGTTCCAGGATGGGGCCGATGAAGGTGACTGAAACTGCCGAAGTAACTTTCCGGGCGAGAGTTGTAACACTGTAAAACATTCCTTCGTGACGTTCACCGGTCTGGTACTCGTACCATTCAATAGCATCAGGCAGGATAGACCAGGGAAGCACGTGAGCTGCCGAAACGCCAATCCCAGCCATTGCGCACAAGATCAAGATTATGCTTAGTGGCGTTGCCGGGGTCATAAAAATGAGGGTCAACTGCACCACTGCCCAAAACGCAATTCCATACATATAAGCATAACGCTTGCTCCAGCGCTGTGAGACCCAATTCCAGATAGGCAGAGCGAACATGGCAATTACGAAGATTGTAGCCATAATAATATCATTCTGAGGTTCTCGTTGAACAACGTACTTAACATAAAACAACAGGCTGGTTTGCAGAATATCTACAGAGATCCAAGTTGCAAGAAAAATCCCTAATCCATAACGGAACGGTACATTCTTCCAAACCGATTTAATGGATTCCCACAATGTTGGTTTTTCGAGATCACTGTAGTCTTCCCGCTCTTCAGTTCCGAAAAATGTTACGAACATTGGAAGAGCTGACATTAACCCGAAGATCGCACCCATAAATAAAACCTTGGATGCATTCTCAGGTATGAAATCTCCAATAATAATTAAAGGCAAGGTGAAAGCGAGCAGGCTGCCCAGGATTGAAAAAAACATCCGGTAGCTGGTTAATGAAGTGCGTTCATCATAGTCAGAAGTCAATTCCGGAGTGAGGGCAAAATACGGCATATACAAAAGTGTAGCGGATGCTTCAAAGATAATATATGCCACAGAGTAGTATGCAACCAGTGCAGCAGTACTTTCAAAACCCGGGCGGTACCAGAGCATGGTGAAAGTAAAGGCTAGCGGGAGTGCTCCAAAGAGAAGATAGGGGCGACGGCGCCCCCACCGGGTCCGGGTCCGATCAGAAATGTACCCAAAAATCGGATCGTTAATAAAATCCCATACTTTCCCGATTCCTATCGGTATCGCAGCTACTGCTGGACGAAGCCCAACGACTTCAATCATGAAGAAAAGGAAGTATACACCCAGGATTGTGGAGGTAAGACTAAATCCAATATCCCCTGCCCCATACATCAGTTTTTTCCGGCGGGTTAACTCGGAAGTCATATAATTTGTCCTTGGATAAAAAAAGAATAATGATTTCAGTAGTATAACATCATCATCTTATGGAAATCCTTCTCCAATCCAATTTTCTTAATTCACGGAAAATTGCTTGACTTTCCGCCAAAAATTTGTTACGCTTAAACTACCAAACGGTTGGTAGGGAGGTAATCTTGTCCCGAAACGATATTCTCAGGGCCGCAGCTCAGATATTCCAGGAAAAAGGCTATCATGCAGCTTCAATGCAAGATATTGCTGAAGCTGTTGAACTGAAAAAAGGCAGCTTGTACCATCACGTCACCAGCAAACAGGAAATTTTATTAGCGTTGCTGGATGAAGCGCTGGATCTCATCATTGAACGGCTCCAGGCAGTAGAGGCTAAAGATTTATCACCAAATCTGAAGCTTCGCCAGACTATGCAGGCCTACCTGAGCTTCCTGGCAGAAAACAGGTCATTATCCTCCGTACTTATTTTAGAACACAAATCTCTGAAGCCGGAATTTATTGACCTCCACATTCCCCGCCGGGATCGCATTGAACAAATCTGGCGGGAAATTATCGAAGAAGGGATATCGTGTGGAGAGTTCCAATCCCGGGAACCTGCCTTGACCGCCAAAGCCCTGCTGGGCGTGCTCAACTGGGCAATAACCTGGTACCGGGAAGACGGCGCGCTCTCCCCGGACGAAATAGCAGACCACTTTGCAGACCTCTTTATTCAAGGTTTGCTCATCCGCTGATAAAAAATTCTATACCAGCAATCTAAAGGAGGAGGTGTTACTGGAAAGGATCAAATGTTTACCCGGATGAACTGAATATTCTTCTACCCTGGCATCAGTGATTATTACAAAGAAGGAAACCCAGGTAAACGAAGACCAGCCAAACATCCCACCGCTTTTCTCTACCCGTTTATATTTCTCGGAGGCCTTTATGTATTCATTTACCCCTACAGAAGAACAACAGATGCTCTTGGATGCAGTAAAGCGGTACGCTGATCAGGATATGCGTCCCGCCGCTCGGGAAGCGGATGAAAAATCCGAACTTCCCCGGGATTTAATAGAAAAGGGATGGGAGCTTGGTGTGCTCCAGGCCTCCATCCCCGAAGATTATGACGGTTTTGGGGAATACTCCACCTTAACCGGTGTTCTGGCCGCAGAAGCAATGGCTTACGGTGATCTGTCAACAGCACTGGCAGTGATGACACCCAATCTATTTGCACTTCCAATCTTCTTTTCAGGATCAGAGGAACAGAAAAAAGAATACCTCCCTGCTGTGATTGCTGCAGAATGGAAAGCATACACAGCTGCTCTAATCGAACCGACCTTTAATTTTGATCCCTGGGAGCTTACGACTTCCGCTGTCCTTGCTGGGGATTCAATAGTAATCAGCGGAGAAAAAACCTATGTTCCCTATGCTGCGGAAGCAGAAGCCATGATCATCTACGCCAATTTAGATGGAGAAACACAGGGCTTTATCGTCCCCCAGGGAACTGAAGGGCTTTCAGTGGGCGAACGGCAAAAAACGCTCGGCCTCCATGCATATCCCCTTTATTCCGTCACCCTGGATAAAGTCAAAATTCCCGCAGATAATCGGTTAAACGGTTCCGAGGGCCACAGTTTAAAGTCCATAATGGCTTCCAGCCAGGTAGCCCTGGCAGCTATGGCAGTTGGTGTTGCTCAAGCAGCCTTTGAATATGCCGTAGATTATGCAAAAGAACGAGAGGTCTTTGGAGTCAAAGTAGCTCAAAAGCAATCCATTGCCTTTATGATTGCAGAAATGGGAACTGATATAGAAGCAACCCGTCTGCTGGCCTGGGAAGCTGCCTGGATGCTCGATGAAGGAAAAGATGAAGCAGACAAACACGCTTACCTGGCATATAACTGCGCTGTGGATACGGTAATGATGGTAACTGACCAGGCTGTACAAATTCTGGGTGGTCACGGTTATATCAGGGAACATCCGGTGGAAATGTGGATGAGGAATGGACGGGGATTTGCTGCCTTTACCGGCTTAGCATTGGTATAAAAATGATCCTCCTGATTATTCTTGATCTGGACGGACTCACTCAATCTCAGTTTAATTCCTTGCAAGATAAAGGAGAAAGATAATGATCAGTTTTGAAATGCCAAAACCACTGGTTCAAACCCGTACTGTGGTTAAAACAGTTGCTGAAAACATGATGCGTCCTGTATCCCGGGAAATGGATGAAAACGAACACGAAATACCCTGGGCCTATATTCAATTTATGCACACTGCCATGAAAGCATTGGGCGGTTCTTCGATGGCGGCCGATGATCCGCCAAAGAAAAAAGAACAGGATCCCAAAAAGGAAAAACGCCCCAGCATCAATTACCAGCGCTTAATGGTGATGGTGGAAATGCTTTCCTGGGGAGATGCAGGAATTTATCTCTGCACCCCCGGTGGTATGCTTGGGGCCGCTGCTGTTGGTGCGGCGGGAACTCCTGAGCAGAAAAAACGCTTCTTAAGCCTGTTCCAGGGTAAAGAGCCAGTATTTGACGCCATGGCAATGACAGAACCCGAGGCCGGCTCCGATACTTCCGCGATCAGAGCCACTGCGGTTCTGGATGAAAAAACCAATGAATGGATATTGAACGGCGAGAAGATCTTTGTTACCGCAGGACATAAAGCCCTGGTGGATTCAAAAGGCTTTATCGTTGTCTGGGCCAGCCTGGACCTGGAAGCAGGTCGGGCAGGTATCCGGTCATTCATTATCGAAGCTGATACACCCGGCTGCAAAGTAACCAAAATGGAAGAAAAACTGGGTATCCGGGCCAGTGATACCGTTTCCATTGTCATGCAGGACTGCCGCCTTCCCTTTGATAATATTCTCGGATCTCCCACAATTGAAAAAAGCACTAAAGGCTACAAAGGCGCCATGGCCACATTTGACGCAACCCGCCCGATTGTAGCAGCCTCTGCCCTGGGCGTGGCCCGTGCAGCGTTGGAGTTTGTCCATGAAAAGCTGGCTGAAGAAAATATCACTATCCGGTACGGTCTGCCCCGGCAAAAAATGACCAACCTGGAACGAGAGGTCATTGACATGGAAACTCAACTTCGGGCTGCCTGGCTGCTTACTGTAAAAGCTCTCTGGATGGCCGACAATAAAAAATCCAATGCTTTGATCGCTTCCATGAGTAAAGTAAAAGCAGGCAAAGTTGCTACCATCATCACCCAGAAAGCAGTTGAGATCATGGGCCCAGTAGGCTACAGCCAGGAATATTTACTTGAGAAATGGTTCCGGGATGCAAAAATCAACGACATTTTTGAAGGTACAGGGCAAATTAACCTGCTTGTTGTCGCCCGTAACATTCTCGGCTACCGGGGCAGTCAGCTGCGCTAATAAGATATAAACCCATTTCATTTGGCAGCAGCAAACCTGTCTTTCTGTTTTAGCTGCTCCGGAATGAGGAGAGATAATATGAACTATTCAATTAACAAAGCGGTGGTGATAGGCTCAGGCACTATGGGAGCGGCTATTGCAGCTCACCTTGCCAACGCCGGTATTCGGGTTTATTTGCTGGATATTGTTCCCAACAAGTTAACTGAGAAAGAAAAGAGTCAGGGATTAACTTTGCAGGACCAGTTAGTCCGGAACCGGATAGTAAATCAGGGCTTTCAAGCCGCCTTAAAATCCCGTCCAGCCAGTTTTTATTCTGAAAATCCTGCCAACGCGGTGCAGCTCGGCAACCTGGAGGATGATTTCCAGGTCATAAAAGACGCCGACTGGATCATTGAGGTCATCATAGAGAATTTAGGGATCAAACAGGATTTAATGAAAAGAATTGACGAGGTCCGGTCAGAAAGAACCATCGTCAGCACAAATACTTCCGGAATACCCGTTACTTCAATAGCGGAGGGCCGATCACCTGGCTTTAAGGAACATTTCCTGGGAACCCACTTCTTCAACCCACCCCGGTATTTGAAACTTCTGGAAGTCATTCCAACCGCGGATACTCTTCCTGAAGTAATTGATAACATCAGTCATTTTGCGGAATACAGGCTGGGTAAAGGTGTTGTGCTTTGCAAGGATACTCCAAACTTTATTGCCAACAGACTGGGATTTGGCAGCGGCGCTTTCACGCTCGATTTCATCCTGAAAAATGAATATACAGTCAAGGAAGTTGACAGCATTACCGGTCCGCTTATCGGCCGTCCAAAATCAGCCACTTTCCGGCTGCTTGATCTGGTAGGAATTGATGTCTGGGAACATGTTGGAACCAATCTGACCAAGGCTTTACCGGAAGATGATCAGGCTATGCCCTATTTATCATCAGAACCTGCAAATCAACTAATCCACGATATGGTGGAAAAGGGCCGCCTGGGAAACAAGGCCAAACAGGGTTTCTATAAACAGGTCACCGTAGATGGCAAAAAGGAATTCTGGCCGCTCAACCTATCCAGCAGGGAATATGAAGCCTCAGAGCAAATCCGTTATGATTCCGTAAAAGCCGCTAAAGGGATTGAAGACCTGGGAGAACGACTGAGTAAACTTATAGGAGAAGATGACCGTGCTGCTGATTTAATTCGTTCCACGATCCTTCAGGGCTTATCGTATGCCTCCCATCGAATCCCTGAAATTGCAGATACTCCCAAGCCAATTGATGATGCAATGCGGTGGGGTTTCGGACACGAGGTAGGTCCGTTTGAAATTTGGGATCTACTGGGAATAAAAACCATTATCCCGCAGCTCAAAGAAGCGGGATTTCCCCCTGCCCCCTGGGTAGAAAAGATGGTCAAGGATGGTATAACCAGTTTTTACGAATATGATGGAAAACAAAAAACCGCTGTATATGATCCAGTAAAGAAAAAATATATTCCCCTCCAACCCTCACTTCATATTATCCGGGTGAGTGAACAGAAAAGCGATCAAAAAAACATCCTGGCTCGTAATACCAGTGCCTCATTGATTGACCTGGGAGACGGGGTTGCCTGCGTAGAATTCCAGACCAAAATGAATTCCATCGACGAAGATACCATCAACATGCTGAATCAAGCGCTTGATTATGCGCTGGAAAACAATCTCAATGGCTTAGTAGTTGGAAATGATGCTGACAATTTCAGCGTCGGCGCCAACTTGTTTGGCGTGGTAATGGCTGCGCAGAATGAAATGTGGGACCAGCTGGATCTAATCGTCCGCAAGCTGCAAGACGCAGACATGAGAATGAGGTATTTCCCCAAACCTGTCGTCATTGCGCCGGCTGGATTAGCCCTGGGCGGAGGTGCGGAAATCACAATGCATGGCAGCCGGGTAGTGGCAGCAGCCGAGTTATACACAGGCCTGGTGGAAGTTGGCGCTGGAGTGATACCGGCTGGAGGCGGGACAAAAGAAATGATCCGCAGGCTGATCAATCCACCAATGCAGACTAAAGACGCGGTTGTGTTTCCTTACCTTCAGCGGGTATTCGAACAGGTTGGACAGGGAGCTGTTGCTAAAAGCGCCCTCGAGGCCCAGGAGATGGGAATCCTAAGCGCCGAGGACCGGATCGTGATCAATCGCGATCATCTGCTTGCTGAAGCCAAGCGAGAAGTGCTGCACATGGCTGAATCAGGGTACGCACCACCAGCACCTGAAAAGATCTTCGCTGCCGGTAGAGATGCCCTCTCCGGTTTAAAAATAGGATTGCACAATTTCAAGGAAGGCGGTTTTATCACCGATTATGAAGCAGTGATCGGAAGTAAATTGATAGGAGTCATGACTGGCGGCAATATTTCCCAACCAACCTGGATGGATGAACAATATTTCCTGGATCTGGAAAGGGAAGCTTTCCTCTCTTTATGCGGTGAAAAGAAAACCCAGGAGAGAATGTGGCACCTGCTTCAAAAAGGGAAAGTCCTTAGAAATTAACGGGAAATTACTCAGGGACCGGATCAGACCCGGTCTCTGCTCCACTCCCGAATTGACGGTAAGGAGATTTAGATGAAATCAACACTTGACCCGAAACACGATCCGGTGATTGTGGCAGCGGCAAGAACTGCTATAGGGAAAGCAAAACGCGGAACCCTGAAAACAGTCCGGCCAGAAACGATGGCTGCTGCTGTAATTAAGGATTTGCTAAAAAGAGCCGATGAACTGGATCCAATGGAACTGGATGATCTGATTGTAGGTTGCGCTTTTCCCGAAGGGGAACAGGGCATGAACATCGCCCGCCTGATAGGTTTCCGGGCAGGTCTTCCGGTGGAAATCCCGGCTGAAACGATTAACCGCTTCTGTTCCTCTGGAGTACAGAGTATTGCACATGCTGCCCAGGCTATCACTGCCGGCTACATTGATGCCGCGATCGCCGGGGGAGTTGAATCCATGAGCATGGTACCCATGACAGGATACAAATTCAGCCCTGATGCAACCCTGGCTGATGAATATCCGGAAGCATATACCAGTATGGGAATTACTGCGGAGAATGTATCTGTTCAATATCAAATTAGCCGGGAAATGCAGGATGAATTTGCCTTGCTCAGTAATCAGAAAGCTGTCAAGGCTGTCGAATCCGGTCGATTTGATTCCGAAATTGTCCCCCTGACGGTGAAAATCGAATCACCGGATGGAGTAAAAGAAATCTTATTTAATCGGGATGAAGGACCGCGGGCAGATACCAACCTGGAAGTATTAGGCAAACTTAGGCCTGCGTTTAAGCTGGGAGGGACGGTTACTGCAGGCAATTCATCCCAAATGTCCGATGGCGCCGCAGGAGTGATAATCATGTCGCGGGAAAAAGCTGAGTCTCTTGGATTAAAACCGCTGGCCCGATTTGTTTCCTTTGCTGCTGGCGGTGTAGCTCCAGAAGTCATGGGATTGGGTCCAATCAACGCGGTTCCCAGGGTTTTAGAACTTAGCGGCTTTTCACTTGATGATATCCAGTTAATTGAACTAAATGAAGCCTTCGCTGCCCAGGGATTGGCGGTCATCAGGGAATTGGGATTAAATGAGGAAATAACCAATGTGAACGGTGGAGCTATTGCCTTGGGACACCCCTTGGGCTGCACAGGAGCGAAATTATCCGTTCAGATGATCCATGAACTGAAAAAACGGGATCTGGAATTTGGGTTGGTGACTATGTGCATCGGCGGCGGCATGGGGGCAGCCGCAATATTCCAGAACTTAAACTAATAAAATGCTCATAAAAGGAGAAAAGAATGGCTGAGTACACAGTAAAAGAACTGGTGTTTAATCATGAAAAAGCTTTCATGCCGGAGAAAGCTGCTGGCCTGGAAGCAATAGTTCAGTATCATCTCACCGGCGACGAGGGTGGTGACTTTATCATCCAGATCAACGATGATAAATGCTCTGTAAGCGAGGGGGTGGCAGAGGATCCTGTCATGACCATGACCGCTGATGGCATTTATTTCCGGGATGTCCTGCTCGGTAAAGAAGATGGCATGAAGGGATTTATGGAGGGAAAACTGCAGCTTGCCGGAGATCTGAATCTGGCAATGAAATTAACCAGTTTCTTCAAGATGGGCGGCTAGTAAATAAAACAATCCGCTAAAAATATCCAGGGATTACAAATCCTTGAATATAAGCGAAAAAGCACCCCGGTTAATTATTCGGGGTGCTTTTTGTTTATCCAAAACTATATCATTTCTATTTAAACTCAACGGTATCCAGATTATCCTCCACGCCAGCATATAAATCCTGGATGATTTCCGTCACGATTTCAACAACTTTGTCCAAGGGAATTACCTTTTTCTCAGACTCATGCCTGATTTTTATTTCAATGCCGCCTTCCTGCAATGCTCTGTGGCCCACTGTTAATCTCAGCGGGATACCAATCAGATCTGCATCGTTAAATTTCACTCCCGGGCTTTCATCCCGGTCATCAAAGAGCACTTCAACTCCCTCCTGGATCAGATCCTGATACAATTTTTCAGCAGCAAGGTGAACCTTTTCACTATCCCCTTTGCCCCCGACCAACTCGACCAGGTGAACTTCGTAAGGAGCTATGGTAATAGGCATCATTAAACCATATTTATCGTTATATTCTTCAGCGACGGATGCCAGCAAACGGCCGCTTCCGATGCCGTACGAACCCATCACAACCGGCTTTTCTTTGCCATCGGAATCCTGAAAAGTTGCTCCAACTGCTTCGCTGTACCAGGTGCCCAGTTTAAAGATATTTCCTACTTCTACACCCCTGAGCGCTTTCATGGGCGAGCCGCATTTAGAGCAGGCATCTCCATCTCTGGCAGCGACGATATCAGCAACCACATCCGCTACAAAATCACGACCGTAGTTGACGTTCATAAAGTGAAAGCCTTCTTCATTCGCACCAGCAACCAGGTTTGTAGACTCGGGTATCAGATCATCCACAACAACCATAATATTCTTAAGTCCCACGGGGGAAGCATATCCGGGCACAGCTCCTGAGGCTGCAATCTCGGATTCTTCAGCAGGTCTAAGCGCCTTGGCACCTACTGCGTTCAATAATTTGGTCTCATTTAAGTCCATATCCCCTCTTACTATGGCAAAGACCAATTTTTCCTTATCGCCTTCCTGATCTTGAATAGCTGCCATCATGAACACTGCTTTAGCCGTCTTGTGTTCTGGTATCTTTAAATACTCTGCCAGGCCAACTATTGTTTTTGCATCAGGTGTAGCAACTTTCTTCAATTTCTTCTGCTTTTCTTCCCCGGCTTTTTCCTTTTGCAGCTCTGCAATCTGCCGGTTGGCAGAATATCCGCATTCATCGCATATCAGCAGCGTATCTTCACCTACTGGTGTCAAATACATATATTCATGGGCCATGTTTCCGCCCATCATGCCCACATCTGACTCCACAGCAATTACTGGAAGTTTACAGCGTGCGAAAATATTAAAATATGCCTGGTAGTGGTTGGCATATTGAAGATCCAACCCCGCCCAATCCCTATCCAGGCTGTAACTGTCCTTCATGGTAAATTCCCTGACACGAATCAATCCAGCTCTCGGACGGGGATCATCCCGCCATTTGGTCTGGATATGATAAATCATCATTGGAAGTTGGCGGTAGGACTGAATTTCATCCTTAATTATGTCCACTACTGCCTCTTCATGGGTCATCGCCAGAACCATTTCCCGGCCGTTCCGGTCCTGGAAACGTCCCATCTCAGGACCAACTTTTCCCCATCTTCCGGTAGCCTGCCAGATCTCTGCGGGATGAACTACCGGCATAGACATCTCCTGTCCGTCGATTTTATTCATTTCATCGCGCATTATATTTTCTATCTTGGTCAAAGACCGTTTAGCCAACGGCATGGCTGTAAATATACCAGCGGCAAGCTGTTTAATGTATCCTGCCCGAATCAACAGTTGGTGGCTGGCAATTTCCGCATCAGAAGGGGCTTCCCGGAGGGTTTGACTCAACAGCCTGGACATTCGCATAAGTTATCTCCTCAAAATTTATTCTCTTAGATAATATCGGTATAAAAAAACTCCGGTATTTCAGTCCGGAGAGTTACCATCAATACTATATTTTCGAAACTCCAATTGACCGAATACCACTTAGGGGTTATTCCGGATGCTAGGGACGGGTACTCTGGAGTCAGTCTTAATATACATTGAAGTTAGTGTACCAAAGCTTGAAAGGATGTCAAGGCACGTTTAATCTACCAGAGATCATCAGGATCAATAGAGAACATTACGATTCTTCCCATTCCAGGCTTGCATTATTCGCAGGAGACCCGTATGGTAAAATCTTTCCAATTCCCTTTCTGTTCCTGAAATTATTAATAACAGCAATTCATCACTGCAATAACGAAGGATAACCCTTATGATCCCAATCCGAGATGAAAATCCCACCCACAGTACTCCCATAATCACCTATTTGTTAATTGCCTTAAATATTATCGTTTTTGCATTTCAAACCATGCTCGGTTCATCGAATGAACAGTTCATTTACCAATTTGCACTTATTCCGGCTGAAGTTACCACCCTCTCAATAGACGGTATCTTCAATATTTTCACCAGCATGTTCATGCACGCTGGTTTCGCCCATCTTGGCGGAAATATGCTTTACTTATGGATTTTCGGTGACAATGTGGAAGATCGGCTGGGGAGTGGACGCTACTTGTTCTTTTATATCCTCGGCGGCACAGTCGCTTCCATTGCACACATCATGTCTTCCCCTGGTTCTCAAATTCCAACAGTAGGTGCCAGCGGAGCAATCGCAGCGGTTCTGGGAGCATACCTGGTTCTTTTCCCCAAGCAAAAAGTTTTAACCCTGATACCCCTGGGATTCTGGCTGAGAATGACCATGCTTCCGGCCAGCATCGTTTTAGGAGGATGGTTTTTATTTCAATTATTCCAGGTGATGCTTTCCCTGGGTGACCCGTCAATAGGTGGTGTTGCCTTCTGGGCCCATATCGGTGGTTTTATCAGCGGTGTTCTTTTAGGATTGCTATTTAAGAAACCAGAATCAGAATACCCCTCCAATTATTGGTAAGCCTGTAATAATCAATCTCCGCTTGATTATCCACTCAAGCTAGGTTATAATTTCGCGGCATCGGGATGTGGCGCAGCCCGGCTAGCGCGCGCCGTTCGGGTCGGCGAGGTCGTGGGTTCAAATCCCACCATCCCGACAAAAAACCGCTGGTTTTCACCAGCGGTTTTTCTTATTTCTGATCACTCTTCCCCCAATTATTGGTAATTACAATAACTGTTTTTTATTACTTCCCTCTCTTCCCTGGGCTGAAAGCGGCTGGTAGGAAGGCTCCCGGCGCGGTGATCTGGCGGC
>JAIORG010000191.1 GCA_021108255.1 Anaerolineales bacterium
TGCTTGTTATTAGGATCTTCTTTATAGGCCCGGCATTAGCGCGAAGGCGATTTCCGATCGCCTATCACGCAATCCCGACGCCAAGGGCGGAGGACCGAGGGGAAAGAGCGAGGGTGAAATCCTATCACCCATCGCTATCCCCTATGCTCCTGCCCAGGGATCAGGCGATGGCGGGATTGGATCTCTTTTCGCCTTGAATCCCGACGCTAAGGGCGGAAGGGCGAACCTGCAACCTGAGTTTCCCAAGCATGTGTGGAGCTATGACTGCATGCAGGATCGCACACACAATGATGTTTCGTATCGAATTCTTTATGGCCTCGATGAGTACACGAGAGAATACCTGGCAGTCAAAGTCGCCCGAGGTTTGATCCACAAAGAAGTATTAACAAATTTATCTCTGTATCAATTAAGAATTCTAATTTCGTAAACGCCGCTCTGAAAATTCTGTCTTCTCAGATATTTTCTGGAAGTAATTATGATATAACTTAAATAAAATTATGTTTTGTTTTATTTTCATCCAGGAATTCGCTTTGTTGATGAAAGGATGGAACCAAACCAGTCTGAGCAAAGTGAATGAATGGGGTCTTTGGAATTGCCCCGGATTTTACCTCAGACAAGCTGGTCTGATTAAAATTGGGTTGTCACACAGCAAAGTTATTGTGGGTAAAACATAGAGTCAACCAAGGGACTTGACCGAAGGAATGTTTCATTCCTTCTTGTGGTTAGGTCAATTATGCTCATCAATTTTTATCTTATTCGATCTCCAAAATCATTTTGAGGAGGCTGTCATGGCATTCAGAAGAAACTCGATCCCAATTAAAATTTTCCTTATTCCACTGATCATTTTATTATCCATTACCGCATGTAGTCTACTTCCCACATCCGGAGATCAACTCCCAAGACAGGAAGATGCTGCAGAAAATATTTCTCAAGACGAGGATCAAGCAGCCATCGATTCAGCGTTTGAGTTTCAGGTTCCCGTAAGCATGGGGTTTGTTTTTGATCCTAAAGGGAATCCTATTTCGAATGCCACACTCCAGGGTGAAGACAGCAGCGATCTGAACGGGCTTATTATGAGCTCTGGTAAAACCTATGCCGAAGAGTGGGCGGTTGTAGAAGCGTCCGGGTATGTGGCGGGATTTGCCCAAGCAAAACAGACTAAGGCGGAGGCGTATGTTTTTGAAGTCAGGCTGACTCATTTAACAGCTGCGATTCGGCTTGACGAGGATATAAACCAATCCATGGGTTCGGGAGACCTGAGAGATCCTGAAATTGAGGTCTCTTTTCCTCAAGGGGCTTTTAATTCATTTCCTGTAATTGCTGGATTGGCAGAAATCAATCCAATCCACATTGGGCCGCTCTTTGAGCCCTTGGACAACAGCCAACAGCTTCATCTTCAGCGTGCGTTTGGGCTGCAAGCCCTTAACAGCCAAATGGAAAATACCTCCCTTGCATCCGGGATTACTCTGGAAATCGCGATTCGTGATGATGGCGAGCTAACGGAGCCGATCACAATAGCAGCCTTTGATCCTCATGAAGGTTATTGGCAGGTCTTACCCAAGACTTGCACTCGTAAAGATGAAACTCATGTCTACTGTGAAGTGGATCAAGTTTCTCCATTAATCGGACTTTTTACTGAGCAGGAATACCTCTGGATGCCCGATCTGGCAGCCCTCCAGACGAGGGATGGCGGTCAGACGGGACTTATGGCACCCAATTCCAAACCCCTTTCAGGAAAACTTCAACAGAGCGGGGAGTGCGATGGTGCGGTGGGGGAAGCCATCGATCTACAATTGCAGTCCTATGATGTAATCATCGGTGACATGCTCAAAGCGGGTGCAAGCCTTAACAGCGATACCATGGCAGGCCTGATGAATGATTATGCCGGTCTGGCGTTTGGGTTTGCGGATCTATGTAAAAACGAAAAAGGAAAAGCTGCCTTACTGCAGGTGTTGCATGTGGAATTGGCGTTAGGCCTGGAATTTGGGGATAATTGGGGCTGGGACCCTACAGGAGTGACCGATAAAATCACGGAACTCACCGTCGAAATCGCTCAAAAAGCACTTGCTGAAGGCAAATGCCTTGACATGAAAGAGGCGCTGAATGCGTTAAAAGAAGCCAAGCTGCTCGGTGTAGCAGATAATCCGCTTCCTACAAATAAGGATGGGGAAACAGAGACAATTCAGGAGGCGTTTGATCGAAAAAAGGAAGAATGGTCTGAAGAATGTGATCTCTGGGAGGGAACGATCACCATCATGCATTTTCCTGCCGGGGCCCATTTCGGAGTGGAGAATTGGACTGCTCTCAGTGTAAATAACACCTGGACAGAAACTCACGACATCCGGATTTCTACCCATCCTAAAACTCAGGCGATTACCGGCCGCTCCAAAGTTACTTTAACGTTTCCTCCGATCATGTATGCCAAGACAGGAAGTGATGATCCTTGTGATAGAAACAACTTTCAGGCGTATTACGGGTTACCGTCTGAACACATGGAAGTGAGTGGAAATCAACAGGATTTTGAAAATCCACCGGATCCTGAAAATCAAATCGATCCAGAATTGCAGGAAATATTTCAGAAATACAAGGAGAATCCACAAAGCCTGACTCCTGAAGAAATGGTCGCTTTGGGAGAAATGCTTGAGAATTTAAGTGATCCGGACAATCAGGAGGGTACAACGACTGGGACCAATGGTTCTCCGAGTCCCGGGAACCTCGAATATGGATTTGATGTCACTTTCAGCGGGTTTTATGACGGGACGACATTCAGCATATCAGACCTGGAATATAATTGTTATGCTCAAATCTCACAATTCATCCACAACGAAAGCGAGGAAGATGAAGAGTGCGTTGTTGATTTTGAAGCCAGTATTCCTGTTCATAACTATACCAGTTACCTAGCCCATGGATTCTATGGTTCTCCGCCGATTACGCTGCAGGAGATATTGGAGACACCCGCTGACTCAACAGGGGATAATGAGGTCATTCGCGGATCAGAGGATTTCTCAAACCCGAGACCTGAAGTTGGTAGTTATCCGTTTGATAACTCCTCTGTAATCTGGCAATTGATCCATGTCCAGAATCAGAATATTAAATAGGAAAATAACCCAGGGGAAATTAGGAAGTTCTCGAATGAGTTGAGATTTTGATATCAGTAAAAAGAAGGGGCTGCCCAGCGGGCGAGGCGGGGTAAACAAAATAATAAAAAAGGGCGACCCACCTGTCTTGAGTATCTGATGCAATTCATCAGCATATCGAAAGGCCGGGTCGCCCCTACATTAACACAAAGGATGCGTGATCCTGGGAGGATCACGCATCCTATTCATTACCCGATATGGGCCCGGCAGGATTTGAACCTGCGACCTGGCGGTTATGAGCCGCTCGCTCTGACCACTGAGCTACGGGCCCGTTAGCCCAGCATGGATCTCTCCTGCCGGGACAAAAGAGCGGGTGACGGGATTCGAACCCGTGAATGTCAGCTTGGAAGGCTGATGCCTTACCACTTGGCCACACCCGCATTTTGGGTTTCCTTTTTCCTGTGGAAAAACAGGAATTTCAGAAATTGTGCGCTTGAATATTTACATTTAAGGGTTCAAAACTCAAAACAAAATGGTTTTAAAATTTTAGCAAGCAAACCTTTATTCCAAGCGTGAAGATTATAACAAGGGGTTCTTAATCAGTCAACCTGCTGATTAAAAACCAGGAATATTGAGAATTAATTAACCTCTCCCTTTTTGGGGAATATAGTTATTTACACCTGTAGGTAAAATCCAAGCAACAAGAGATCAGGAGATCTTGACGTTTGTTATAATGGGAACCAGGAGCCGGGGCCAATCCTTTGAATAGATAACTTATCCCTTCCCCGGTTCTTGTTTTAACGCCTCTTTGAGTTGAAGATGACCAAACCACCAAGACACGCTTTAATCCTGATAGCCATTTTGACCCTGCTTGTCTCTGCTTGCATCAGTGAAAATGGAAGCGCCCGGCAATCCCCCACCCAGACGAGCGATACCACACCGGTGAGTCCCACTCCCACCTCCGGTGTTGGTTCCACCTGGGTTTCCCCGCTGGACGGGATGCAGATGGTCTTCGTGCCGGCAGGCCCTTTCATAATGGGCCTGGAAGATCCCGCAGAGCTTTCGCGCAGCCATGCCATAACGCTGATGCCGCCCCAGATAGTCGAGCTGCCGGGGTTCTGGATTGACAAGACCGAAGTGACCAACGCGATGTATACCAGGTGCGTTGACGCTGGTATTTGTGAAGAACCCTTCAAGCCAGTTCTCCTGCCCTTTGAGGACTATTATGAGAATCCAGCCTACGGGGAACACCCGGTCTTGGCCGTATCGTATGATAACGCTAAAGCCTACTGCCGCTGGGCAAAACGTCACCTGCCGACCGAAGCAGAGTGGGAGAAGGCTGCTCGCGGGGAGCTGGGAAATCTCTTTCCCTGGGGAAATCAGCCCCCAAACTGTAATCTAGCAAGCTACCTTCTTTGCAATGAGGGTACTCTCCCAGTGGGGTCGCTTCCGGAGGGTGCCAGCCCGTATGGGGCGCTGGATATGGCAGGGAATGTTTGGGAATGGGTGGAGGACTGGTATGAGCCGGAGGCTTACCCAACACCCTTCCCTGTCAAAGGAAAGGTGTTCACCGAAACGCTGCATGTAGTGCGCGGGGGCTCTTCAACGAACAGCGAAATGCCGCTGGGAGCCGGAATACGCTTCATTGCCTGGCCGATTGACGAAATTTCAGTGGGCTTCGGTTTCCGCTGCGCTAGAGAGGTTGAGCCTTGAACACAAATTGGAAAACAAAGGTCTTTAAATAAATAACGAATAATTATCCAAATGCCTTGAGCTGATGCTTGCCAAAGTTAGGGGAAAAAATATCCCTATAGATGGCAAATCTCATTGGCTTCAGTATCAGTCCGGGAAAAACCAATCCCGGGTCAATTCCAGGGGAAAATTAATCCCCCCTCCTCCCAGTTACGATATAATTATGGAGCGGAAATTTTGACTCTAAGCACGACCAGGAGAATTATTATGTTCAAGGAATTTAAAGATTTTGCCTTGCGCGGCAATGTGATGGACATGGCAATCGGTATCATCATCGGAGCCTCTTTCAGCACCATCGTTAACTCACTGGTGAAAGATATCCTCATGCCGCCTATCGGCTGGCTTTTAGGCGGAGTGGATTTTGAGAACTTTTACCTCACCGTTAAAACCGGAACTCCAGCAGGCCCTTACCTCTCCCTGGCAGATGCCCAAGCAGCCGGTGCGGTGACAGTAAACTACGGACTGTTTATCAACGCCATCATCAGCTTTTTAATCGTGGCCATTGCCATGTTCTTAATAATCCGGGCTATCAACCGCCTCCAAGAAGGAAAAGAAGAAGATCAGGATCCCGCACCAACCACCAGGGATTGCCCTTTCTGCTTCACGGCTATCCCGATCCAAGCCACCCGCTGTCCACACTGCACCTCTCAACTTAAGTAATTTTATTCCAGCTGGACTTTATACTTATGCCTTCAACCCCAACCCGAGATCGAGTGAACCCAGAGGAAAAACCCGAATCCGGGCGCCTGCCGCCCTGGCTCCGGGTTAAATTCAACAACAGCAAAACTTACCATGAAGTGGATTCGCTGATGCAAAGCCAATCCGTTCATACAGTCTGCCAGGAAGCTCTTTGCCCCAACCGCGCTGAATGCTGGGGAGAAGGAACGGCAACTTTTTTGCTCCTGGGTGATATCTGCACCCGGTCCTGTAAATTCTGTGATATTAAACACGGCCAGCCAGAAGCGCTGGATTGGGATGAGCCGGAACGGGTTGCCCGCTCCATCCAGGGGATGAACCTCAAACATGCAGTGGTCACCAGCGTCAACCGGGATGAACGACGGGACGGCGGAGCGCCAATTTTTGCCATGTTAATCCGCCGGGTCCGGGAGCTCCAGCCGGGCTGCTCAGTTGAAGTTTTGATTCCAGATTTTAAGGGCAGCCTGGAAGCCTTAAAAATCGTCATGGATGCCGGACCGGATATCCTGAACCATAACCTGGAAACTGTGCCGCGCTTGTTTAAATCCATCCAACCCCAGAGTTCGTACCAGGTTTCGCGCGACACATTGATCAATGCTAAAAAACTTCAGCCAAATGCAATCACCAAGTCGGGTTTGATGACAGGTCTCGGGGAAACCAGGGAAGAAATCAAAGAAACCATGGTCGAGGTCCGCAGCTGGGACGTGGATATTCTGACCATTGGTCAATACCTGCAGCCCAGTAAAAATCACCTGCCCGTCGCTCGCTTTTATACCCCTGATGAGTTTGAGGAATTAAAGAAATACGGACTGGATCTCGGTTTCAAATGGGTGGAAAGCGCTCCGCTGGTGAGGTCTTCCTATCACGCCGCGGAACAAGTCCGCGCTTTGAAAGCCCAATCTCAGGGACCAGAGAAAGCTGAATAATTTCCCAACCTCCAAATAAAACAAGGATCTCACTGTATGGAAGAAACCATGTCTTTTCTCCCGCTTTTAATCGTGATCTTTCTGGCATTCCTGGTGCCGATCACTCTCTCCAGATTCAAAAAATTGCGACTGCCAATTGTCGTAGGAGAAATCATTGCAGGGATTATTGTAGGTAGAAGCGGATTTGGATGGGTACAGCACCATGAATTGGTCCTGGATCTGCTGGCCGAACTGGGTTTTGTGTTCCTGATGTTCCTTTCCGGAATGGAAATTGATTTTTCCAGCCTGGGTTTGTTCACAAATCAAAAAAGAAGCAAAGATCAACCCTGGAATCCCTTTAAACTGGCAGGCACTTCCTTCTTACTCACTCTGATTTTATCCACTTTTATTGGATTTGCCTTTACCTGGGCGGACCTGGCATCCAGCCCCTGGATGATCGCCCTGATCCTCTCTACAACTTCATTGGGAGTGGTAGTTCCGGTTCTAAAAGAACAGGGCTTGAGTAATGGACGCTATGGGCAAACACTGTTGATCTCCGCCTTAATCGCGGATTTTGTTACCATGCTGCTGATCACTGTAGTGGTAGCAGCCCTGTCCCAGGGGTTAACCCTGGATATTCTGCTGATCGGTTTGCTCTTTGTGGCCTTTTTCCTGGTGTATTATTTTGGCGGGATCTTTTTTAACCGGCTTAATAGTATGCGGCGAGTGGTGAAAGAGCTAAGTTCAGCCACCGCTCAAATCAAAGTCCGGGCTGCTTTTACCATGATGCTGATTTTTGTTGCCCTGGCGGAAATGCTGGGTACTGAGATTATCCTTGGCGCCTTCCTTGCCGGGGCAATCATCTCCCTTTTAAAACGTCCGGAAGATTCCGATTTGTCTCACCAGCTGGATTCCATCGGGTACGGCTTTTTTATTCCTATCTTTTTTATCATGGTCGGAGTAGATTTTAATTTATCTTCCCTGGTCAGTTCTCCCAGCGCCCTGCTTTTAGTTCCTTTGCTTCTGGCAGCCGCAGCGGTGGTTAAACTTCTTCCATCTCTACTATTTAAAATTAATTTTTCCTGGAAACAAACCCTGGGAGCAGGTACGCTGCTTTCGTCCCGGCTCTCCCTTATCATTGCCGCCTCCGCTATCGGTTTGCGCATCGGGGTAATCAGCGAACCGTTTAACTCGGCCATCATCCTGGTAGCAATAATAACCGTTGTGATCGCTCCCCCGCTGTTTATCAAACTAGTCCCCGCAAAAGAGCTTGAAGAAGAATCACCCATCCTGGTGATGGGTGCAGGACCGATCGGACTGCAGGTTGCCCAGCACATACAGAATCACGGCGATCTGGTAGTTATCATTGATGAAGAGGAAAACCGGGTTCAGCGTGCTCTCCGGGCTGGCCTGACCGCGATTCAAGCCAAAACCGATGCCTATGACCCATCAACAGAAGAGTTATTAAACAAATCTGACCGTTTGGTATGTGCCTTCAGTGAGACCGAGAAGAATTACCGCATCTGCAGCCGGGCGCGAACAACCTATGGAATCAATCATGTTGTCGCCCGGATTACCGCTCCCGGTGAGATTTCCCGGTTTGAGAAATTAGGGGTGACTCCTCTCAACGCCGCTACAGACCAGGCAGTCCTGTTGGGGTTGGTCGTCCGCAATCCAACCATGTACCAGCTGCTCACCAGGACTGACGATGCCCGGGATTTGTGTGAATTCGCCATTCGAAATCCTCTCTATCTCAATAAACCTTTAAAGGATATCGAATTTCCCGGTGATTTACTGGTAGTTGCGGTACGGAAAAAGGGAGAATTAATCATCCCCCGGGGTGATACTGTTTTGAAGATGGGCGATCATCTCACCGTGCTTGGTCCGGAAAACTGCGTAGATCAAACCCGGGATTTGTTTGGTTAATTCAACCAATTTCCCATGGCGGTCTGCCAGTTCCGATTCCATCGTCTCCCCCCAGGGAAGCCCGGATTTGACCTCCTAATTCAGGAAAGGCATCCGCAGCTGCGGCTAATAATCCAAAACAACCAGTCAGCATCATATCCCCGAACGGCGCCGCAAAGTAAGGCCGCAGGGTTGATCTCCGCATCAAGCTCCGGCGCGGGCCTGTGACGACCAGGTTAAACGCACCTTCCGATAAATCATAAGGTTCAGGAGAATAAATCAACGCGCCGTGACCATGATCATCAAAGATCTCCTGGTTGGTCAGGGTACCTGCTGCGAACGAGCGCAGGATACGATCCAGTTTATCGGTGGTTATAAAACCGGTATGGTGCTCAAAAACACCTTCCACTTGCTCTCCATTCAAACGGAATGCCAGGGTATGGAGATTCCCCACATTAACAGCCATAACCCGGGACCTGTTTTTTACTGCAGGATCCATTATGGCTCCCAGGACTGCTGCCGGCGCAGTATCCATCACCAACAGCGGCGCATCCACATCCCCGGCAGAGATTTCAACCGCCCGGAGCCGGGTCATTTTTTCCGGGATTTCCCCTCGTTTGAAAGCCAGTTTGCTGAGGCTTGCCCCGCCTGCTCCAGATGTTTCTGGATCTAAGCGCTCCGCCAGATAATCAAATCGGAACTGCCGATCAGAGTAACCTGGTGGCGCGGCGCCGTGATCAAATACAGCAACAGCAGCCGCATCAAGATCATCCAGAGATACCCCAAATTCAGTTAAAGCTCTCCTGATCGCGGGAAAATCAAAATCCTTCAAATCAATCCGGCATACATCAGCCGGAAGGGTACTTACTTCATCTTCCCCAATTATCTTGATTCCGATTTCCTGAACTGCCTCCAGGTCATCATTAAAACTCCGGGCTGCATCAGGGGTAGCATAAAGGGCATTTCCCGCTTGAACATGATCCCGGGCAGCCCAGTGGCTTGGTCCTCCTCCCATGGTTACTCCGGTTAAAACCACTGGTTCACCTTTCATTGAAGCCTGCTTAAGGCGTCGAAATACCATCATGGTTGGGGAGGGAACCACCAACTTAATACCGTTCTCAATATCCAATCCCGATTGATAAAGGTATATATCCTGGGTGCCGGTTCCGATATCTACTGATAGAATTTTCATAGGGATGTATCCATTAAGACGATGACGATGATCAGTATTCTATTCTACTCTATTTAGATCTCCCCATTTATAATGGCTCCAGATGTGGTTATACTTATCAAAAGATATCAAACACAGGGTCTGAATTAGTATATAATAAAAATTACGAGGTTTGGTCCCTTCATTAACGCTAGAAAAACTGGTGATAATGCCCGGATCAGTCTCTCCCGATTTGGTATCAATTCACTTATAGACCCAAGATAGGAGGAATGCCCATGACCCATATTATTACCAGCCTTTGTTTGCGGGATGGAGGATGTATCGAGGTTTGCCCGGTTGAATGCATCATCGTCGGCAAACCGATCGAAGAGTGGCCCTGGATGTATATTGACCCGGATGCCTGCATCGACTGCGGCGCCTGTGTCCCGGAATGTCCTTATGAGGCCATTTTTATGGAAGATGAAGTTCCCGATGATTACGAAGCCACCGGGGGCGAATATATCAGCAGACTTGGTCTTGATGGTCATTATGAAGCGACCGACCATTATGACGAGACAGTTATCCTGGATTGTGTTAAGAAGCTGGAAGCAGGTGAAATCGTGGATTTGACAGAAGATATTCAAGCCAACTACGATTTCTTTTCAGACGGTCCTGGTTACGACTAAATTGAAAAACTGAATTTCTCAAAGGGACCGGGTTCTTTAAAAGAACCCGGTCCTTTCTCCCGGCGATTAAAATCGCGGGCTAGGTAAAGCAAGTCCCATTGAAGTGGGACTTCTGCAATTAATCTAATAGTTGAAATCACTAACTTTTAAACCTTAAACCCAGTTTACCCCCGTTTGTCATCCTGAGCCCTTCGATTTCACTCATGACAGGCGCAATGACAGATGTGTAGGGGCGACCCTTCGATACGTCGCATCTGATATTCGCCCGGCGATTAAAATCGCGGGCTAGGATAAGCAAGTCCCTCCGGAGAGGGACTTCTGTAGTTAATCTAATAGTTGAAATCACTAACTTTTAAACCTTAAACCTTCCAACCTTAAACGCGATTTATCTTTAGAATATATTTAATACCGCCCGGCTCGCCCAACGGAAGAGTGGGGTAGCGAATACACTCAGCAGCACTACTGCGAGGGCCCCGACTATGGAAACCAGCTGGACCAATCGGTCAGGGGCTATTTCAGGATCCCCTTCCCGCATGTACATATTCACCACTACCCGTAAATAGTAATAAGCTGACAGAATTGAAGTCAACACACCGATCACTGCCAGCCAGGTATACCCACCTTCCAGCACTGTCCGGAATAAATAAAATTTTCCCATAAAACCAATTGTTGGCGGCACGCCGATGAAAGACAGCATAAACACCAGCATGGCGGCTGCCAAAACCGGATACTTCTTTCCCAATCCATAATAATCTTCCAGCTGCAGTCCCTTCCCCTCCGCTCGTTCCAGGGCAATCACTACTGACCAGGCTCCAAAATTAGTTACCGCATAAGCCAGCAGGTAAAACAAACTGGAAGCAACAGCATCCTTGCTAACAAACTCTTGCCCGAAAGCAACCACGGCCATCATGATGTAACCCGCGTGGGCGATGCTGGAATATGCCAGCATGCGTTTGATATTGTCCTGCACTATGGCGATCAGGTTTCCAGCAAACATGGTCAGGGCAGATAATATCCAGAAAACCGGGACAAAATTTCCCGCCAGGACCGGAAGCGCTGCCAGGAAAATTCGCAGCAAGGCCGCAAAACCAGCCGCTTTGGCACCTACAGCCATAAAGGCAGTCAAAGGGGTGGGAGCGCCGTGATACACATCCGGGGTCCACATATGGAAGGGGACCAGAGCTACTTTAAATCCCAGGCCAATCAGAATCAAACCCGCTCCAATCAGCAGCAATGGCATATTCGCTAACCCTGAGTCCACAGCTGCAACAATGCCGGACAAAGAAGTTGTACCGGTCGCGCCAAAACTCAGTGCCACACCGTAAACGACAAAACCTCCCGCAAAGGCGCCTAACAAGAAATATTTCAGCGCTGCTTCTTCGGAAGCGGGGTTTGGGCGGGCTATTCCTGCCAGGATATAAAGGGGAATGGATAGCAGTTCCAGGGCCAGGAAGACCACGATTAAATCAGCAGCCTGAGCCATTAATATCATCCCGCTGATTGAGTACAGCAGCAAGGGATAATATTCTCCCCTGTTAATACCCATTCTTTTCAGATAGCCATATGCCAGGGCTATTCCGACAATTCCGCTCCCGGCAAACAGGATCTGCAAATAACTGGAAAAACCATCGGCTTCAATCATCCCGTTAAACGCGGTTGATCCGGCAACAGGGTTCAATGCTGAAATGACTAACGTTATCAGTAATCCCAGGGCAGCCAGAATGGGGGTTAACCCTTCTATTTTCCGGGTGAAAAAGAGATCTAGAAGCAGGAGCGCGCTGGCCCAGGCAACCAGGATTATTAAGGGGAGAATGGCGTAAAAATCTATCGTTGTCATAAGTTTTACCCTGAGGGTTTAATACATCGCCAGCGATGCTGTTTCGATAATAGTGAGCAGTTTTTCAACCGCAGGCGCCATCAGCGTGAAAAATGGTTTGGGGTAAAGCCCGATCCAGAAGATCAGGATTACCAGGGGAGTGATGGTAACTAATTCCCTTACCGTGAGGTCCTTTAACCCTTTGTTTTCTTCTTTATCAAGCGGGCCAAGGAATAATTTCTGGAACATATACAGCAAATACACCGCTGCCAGGATGACTCCCAGCGCGGCTAAGCCGGCATACCAGGGAGATCCAATTGCCTCCGAACCGAAGGCACCCAGCAGAATGGGGAATTCACCGGCAAAACCGTTCAGCCCCGGCAATCCCATGGAGGAAAGGGTTACCACCAGGGTCAGCGCCCCATAAACCGGCATCACTTTCCACAACCCGCCAAAGTCGTCCATCACGCGGGTATGGCGCCGTTCATAAATCATACCAACCAGGAGGAACAAAGCACCGGTGCTGATACCGTGGTTAACCATTTGCAGGATACCGCCTTGAATTCCCTGCGGATTGAGGGCAAATAATCCCAACATGACAAATCCAAGGTGGCTGACTGAAGAATAAGCAACCAGCATCTTCACATCTTTCTGATAATACGAGACAGCCGCCCCGTACAGGATACCGATCACAGCCAGGAGCGCCATCCAGGGAGCTGCCTGAAGGGCTGCTTTGGGGAAAAGGGGGATATTAAAGCGGAGGAATCCGTATGTTCCCATTTTAAGCAGCACGCCGGCAAGGATCACAGACCCTGCTGTTGGTGCCTGAACGTGAGCATCCGGAAGCCAGGAATGCAGCGGCCACATAGGCACTTTAATAGCAAATGCTGCCGCAAAAGCCAGGAACAGCCAAAGCTGAACTTGAGCCGGGATACCGCCCATCGCGGTCAGATCCGGAACCGAGAAGGTGCCCTGGTAAATACCGAGCCACAAAATCGCCAGCAGCATCAATACTGATCCGGTCATAGTATAGAGGAAGAATTTCACGGCGGCGTACATCCGCTTTGGACCTCCCCAGATACCTATCAAAAAATACATCGGGACCAGCGTGAATTCCCAGAAAACATAGAAAAGGAATAAATCCTGGGCCAAAAACACACCCAGCATACCTACTTCCAGGAGCAGGAAAAAGATCATGAAATCTTTTACCCTGTCTTCAACCGCTGTCCAGGTGGAGAGCAGGGAGATGGGGGTTAAAAATGTAGTTAGTAAAACCAGTAATATGCTTAACCCATCCACACCCATCTGGTATGAAATTTCCCAATCGGCGATTTCGATCCAGGATAAATTGATCACCAGCTGCAAATCAGGATTATTCGGGTCAAACAGGGTCAAAACCCAGATAGATAAACCAAAAGTGATTAAGGAAACGATCAATGCCGTCCAGCGAATTTCCTTCTTCTGCTCTTGTTTGAACAACAAGATCACCAGCACCCCTACCAGAGGGAAGAGGGTGACCAAATTGAGGGGATTCGTGAAAAAAGTCATAATAATAGGTCCTCCATTATCCGTTGAACTGAAACCATCCAACGTTTACTGCAGAATCAAATATCCTAGAATAACTACTACACCCGCAAATACTGCCAGGGCATAGTTGCGTACATACCCTGTTTGTAATTTCCGGGATTGTGTCGCCAGGGATTGGAAGAATTTTGCCAATCCTTTGGATATGCCGTCAATAATGCCTAAATCAATCGGTCCGGCCAGGAACCTGGCTCCCTGACGGTAAGAAGCGGCAATCACTTTGTCATGGAACCAATCATGCCAGAAATCCCAATCCACCTTGATTGACAAGAATTTAGCCAGGTCAATGTACCGATTAATAATTAAGGTTTCATAAATCTCATCTACATACCATTTACGGTTCATGCCGGTAAAGACCGGACCAAGGATTTTCCTCAGTGGATCCGGCTGGTTTTCTTCCAGCGGCTTTCGGCCGTACAGCAGCCAGGCCAGGAAGATAGCGACCACTGCTAATCCTGTAGAGATCAATGCGATCCAGGGATTAAACTCACCATGGTGAAGATGAAGATGAAAAGCCTCAAAGGTATGTTCCTGCCAGAGGGTAAAGGTGTGAACCCCGGGAAGATTGAGCATTCCTCCCATTGAAGCCAGGACAGCCAGGGCGATTAAGGGCACGGTGATTATCGGCGGACTTTCCTCGGCATGTCCAGCTGCCGGGTGACGGGGATCCCCGAAGAATACCAACCAAACCTGTCTTCCCATGTAAAACGCGGTGAGGAAGGCAGCAATGGCCAGCAGGATATAAACCGGGAAGTTGAGCTGGAACGCTTCCGCCAGTATTTCATCCTTGGAGAAGAATCCAGCCAGGGGGGGAATACCAGCCAGTGCTACTGCGCCTACCAGGAACACCCAGAAAGTTACCGGCATTCTTTTACGCAGCCCGCCCATCAAGCGCATATCGCCGGGATCGAATACTTCTTCATCATTATGATCCCCATGATCAAGGTGATGATGCCCCCGTTCTATACCCAGGATAATTGACCCAGCTGAAAGGAATAACAATGCTTTAAAGAAAGCGTGAGTGACCAGGTGGAACATACCTGCCACGTAAGCGCCCATCCCAACCGCAGCCACCATAAAACCAAGCTGGCTGATGGTTGAATATGCCAAAACTTTTTTCAAGTCAGTTTGCCCCACCGCAATCGTAGCCGCAAAGAGGGCTGTTACTCCTCCCACCCAGGCAACCACGGATTGGGCATCAGGTACAGCAGTGTACAGCGGTGCGGACCGGGCCACCAGGTAAACGCCGGCGGTGACCATCGTTGCCGCATGGATTAATGCTGATACCGGTGTAGGTCCAGCCATCGCATCCGGCAGCCAGACAAACAGCGGCAGCTGAGCAGATTTTCCAGCCACCCCCAGCAACATAAACAAGGTAATCGCCAGGATCGCGCCCGGTTGGGTTTCAGCGATATGGTGAACCTGGGAAAACACTTCACTGAAGGTCATGGTGCGGAAAGTCCAAAACATGGTGAAACCAGCCATCAGGAAACCAAAGTCTCCGATGCGGTTGGCAATAAAGGCTTTACTGCCTGCCAGGGCATTTTCAATTCCCGGCCTGCCTAATAAGTCCTTGTCATACCAGAAACCAATTAATAAATAAGAACACAGTCCCACCCCCTCCCAACCGACAAATAACATCAAATAATTATCAGCGCTGACTAGGATCATCATAGCAGCGATAAAAAGGTTAAAGAACACAAAAAAGCGTTGATAGCGGTTTAGATCTCCCTTAAAGCGGACATCTTCATGCATATAGCCGATAGCGTAAATATGGATCAGGGTTCCGACCCCGGAAACAACCAACATCATCGTGGCGGACAGGGTATCCACCCGCATGGTCCAATTCACCTGCAGCTCTCCAATTGAAATCCATTCCGCCAGGGGAATAATCATCCCTTCCGGATGAGACAACAAGGATACTGCCAGTAACACCGCAGTCAGGAATGACAATCCAGAGGCAGTGCTGGCCAGGATGCCAATTGTCCGTTCTTTCATCCTGCCGCCAAAAAACATGTTAATTAACAGACCGATGACCGGGAACAGGATTAACCCCGGGGCAAAAGAAAAGAATTCCGGTCCTTGGGTGACAGCTTCACTTAAGAGCATAAGTTTTTCTCAGTTGGTATTTATCAGCCTTTCAGGCTGCTTAACTGGTCCACATCAATGCTTCGTTTTGTACGGAAAATGGTGACGATCAGCGCCAAACCCACAGCAACCTCCGCAGCAGCAACGGCTATTACAAAAAATACAATAATCTGACCGCTGACTGACTGGTGCTGATTGGCAAACGCCACAAAAGCCAAATTGGCGGCATTAAGCATTAACTCAATTCCCATAAAAATAATAATTGCGTTCCTGCGAATCAAAACACAGACAGCACCAATGGTGAATAAAATTGCAGAAAGCAGAATGTAATATGATATGGGAATCATAAATTAATCTCCCGGTCCGGGTCTCAGTTATCCTTGGTAAGTACAATCGCGCCAATAATGCCTACCAACAGCAAGATTGATGTAATTTCAAACGGAAGCAGGTACTGATTAAATAGCTCAATACCAATATGTTCCGGGCTTCCAAATTTGGATCCGATATCTCCGATCAGAGTGCCTCTCCATCCCTTGGCAAAGAACAAGACAACCAGTTCTCCTAACAGAACCACACCCAGGCCAATCGCCAATCGGCGCTGCCAAAGATTTTCACCGCTGGTTTTTAATTTTCTAGCACCCAGGAGCATGATCACAAACAGGAACAAAACCATGATTGCTCCAGCGTAGATTGTTACCTGTGCCATCGCCAGAAATGGCGCATTCAACAACAAGTAAAAGACAGCAACTGTGATGAAATTCAACACCAGGAACAATGCCGCATAAACCGCATTGCGGCTGAACAATAAACCCAGGGCCGCTCCTACTGCTACAAGGGCCAGGACAAGAAATAATATCAATTCAGCTGTCATAATTCTCCGGCATTTCAATTCCTGCTCTTAACAACAATCAATTTTCTAACGAATAGCGCATCTGCCCTACACAGGATCCTTCATCTCCGGGATGGAACGGTTGAAGAGACCCGGTTCAACTGCCTGGGGAGTCTCCCTGCCGGAATCAGGTACCGGATCCAGAAGTTTCTCCTTGGTAAAAAACGCTTCCCTGCGATCTAAGTAAGCCAATTCATAGATATGTTCCAAAACGATTGCTTCCGTTGGGCAAGCATCCGCGCAAAATCCGCAGTAGATACAGCGCATCAAGTTGATTTCATAAGTCGCGGCATACCGTTCCCCGGGAGAATAACGTTCCTCATCGGTATTTTCCGCTGGCTCAACAAATATGGCATCAGAAGGACAGGCAGCCGCGCACAAAGCACAACCAATGCACTTTTCCAACCCGTTATCATAACGCTTGAGGGCATGCCTTCCCTTAAAACGCGGTTTTGGAGGACGCTTTTCCTCAGGATACTGAATCGTTACCGGCTTTTCAAACATGGACCGGAAGGTTATCCACAAGCCTCTGAATATTTCATTTACCTTCAATAATTCTGGTATCTTCATAAATATACTCCGACCGCTTACGGGTCGTTAAGGCAAAAACATAATCACAACAGCTGTGAGAAACACATTGATCAGGGCAGCCGGCAGCATGATTTTCCAGCCAAATGCCATCAGCCGATCGTACCGGAACCGCGGTAATGTTCCCCGAATCCAGATGAAGACAAACAACAAAATAAAGATTTTTAACAATAGATAAATCGGTCCCAACCAGGGGATACTCTCCACCCAGGGTCCACTGTATCCACCCAGGAACAAAGTAGCGGCAATGGCGCTAACGGCAATCATCTTGATGTACTCCGCCATAAAGAACAAGGCGAACTTCATGCCGGAATATTCAGTATGATATCCACCAACTAATTCCTGCTCAGCTTCTGGCATATCAAATGGAGCCCGGTTGATCTCTGCCAGAATTGCCAGGAAAAAGATTACAAATCCCAGCGGCTGCAAAACAATGAACCAGGCTGTTTCCTGCTGCTTCTCGACGATGCTGACCATACTCATGGAATTCGATAACATGATCGGTCCCACAAAAGCCAAACCCAATGAAAGTTCGTAGCTGATAATTTGGGCTGTTGACCGCAGGCTTCCCAGCAGCGGATATTTACTGTTTGATGACCATCCAGCAATCACGATCCCGTAAACCGCAATAGATGCGACCGCCATAATATACAAGGCACCGACATTAATATCCGCCAGGTAAAGCGGAATTTCTCTGCCGGAAATCGTAATCGATGTTCCCCAGGGAACAACCGCCCAGATAATCAGGGCAGGCAGAACAGTGATAATTGGAGCTAAAACGAATAATACTTTATCTGCCTTGGCAGGGATAAGTTCTTCGTTAAAAATCAATTTAATGCCGTCAGCAACCGGCTGCAGCAGCCCGGCCGGGCCTGCCCTGTTGGGTCCAATCCTGGTTTGGATCCGAGCCAACGCACGGCGTTCATAATAGGTGGTATAAGCAAATCCAGTTATCCCGAAGAGGATAAGAAGGATCGATTTAATCACCCATTCAAGCACTAAAATCATGTCCATAAAATAAACCTTTAACCCCGACTGCCGGGATTACTTCACCGCTTTCAGGACCGCGTTCTCCGGACCATCCAGGGGTATTCCCATACTGCGCGGGATAAGGATCACACCTACAGGCACCTTCTGATCAATATCAACAGCCGCTTCATACGTTCGTTCCCCAAGGCTGATCTCAACCCGGATGCCAGCGGATAATCCCTCTTTTTCTGCATCAATTGGATTTAGAATCAGCTGGTTTTTTATCAGGCGGGGACTCAGTATCTCTGATGTGCGGACCATGATTCCCTGGTCGTAGAGACGAGTCACAGGAACTGCCAAGGTACCATCGCCAAAACCCTTTTGGGGAAGAGTGAATTTTTCAAGGGGCATTTTGCCATTTTCTGCCGCAGAAGGAAGTTGGACACCCACACCGCTGGTGTTTCTAAAGACTGTTCCTGTGTATGACAGCACTTCCTTGGCCACAAATGGCTGCTGCTCCGGAACTTCACCCAGGGCTGCCAGGGAGAGAGAAGCATAACCTGGCTGGTGTTTGATGATTTCTTCCAATACTTGTTCGGCAGATCCCTGGATCATTTCTATTCCCAGAGCTTGCCCGAGTTTAGCGGCTATTTCATGATCCGCCAGGCACTCACCTGAAGCCGGGAGAGCCATTTCAAATAACTGCACCCGCCTTTCACCGGACGTGAAAGTACCAGATTTTTCCGTAACGGCCAAAACCGGCAAGACCAGGTCAGCCTGGGCAGCAGTTTCGGTCAAGAATAATTCCTGAACCAGGAGGAATTTTCCCTTGAGATCAGGGATGATGCCATCTCCAACAGGATCCGCACCGGCAATGATCAGGGTTTCAGCACCTTTCAGGGCTTCCGGTAAATTTTCATCCGGCTTAAATCCCATATCCCAGGCGCCTTGAGTGTTAACTTCAGGCCAAACGGCCATTAATCCATTATTCGTTTTCCCTACATGGTTTGTTTTGATCAGTAGATTCGCGCAGGCTTGAGCCAGTACTTGAGAAGATCCAAAATTCATCCCCTCAGAGCCAAAGAGAACAATTCCATTCTCTGCTTCTTTAAAAACGCGGGATGCTTCGCTCTCTTTCTCGAGCAAATCTAAAACTGTTTGGGTTTCTTCCCCATACTCATAACGCAGAATATATTCCGCGGATTTCTCAAGTTTGGTCTCTCGCGGGTTGGCGACAATCAGTGTCGCTCCGCGCTCCGCTGCCGCTCTAACTCGCAGCCACCACAGCGGTGCTTCTTCTTCTAAATCACAGGCAATCACCAGGATTGCTGTTCCAGATCCTAGATCCTTAATATTTGATCCCTGCCCCAAACCTACCCGGGCGGTGAGATCACCACCAGCCAGGGAAGAATCCAAAATGAGTTTCCCCGACAAACCCTCAGTCAAAGTTCGCAGTTGATAAAAATCCTCGTTGGCTAATCGGCCGCCGGCTAAAGTTACCAGGCCATCAGGGTGAGATTTAAGCCGTTCAGAGGCAATCTTAATTGCCTTCTGCCAGGTAACAGGTTTTAATTTTCCTTCGGGATTTCTAGCCAGGGGTTTCGTTAATCGTTCTTCGCTGGAAGTGAAGTTATGGGCAAAACGGCCTTTGTCGCAAATCCAGATCTCATTGACCCATTCATTCTGGCGGGGCATCACCCGTTGAATTTTGCTCCGTCCGGTTTTTGGATCCAACCGTGTATTGAGGGTAATATTGCAGCCCACCGTGCAGTGGGAACAAATTGATGGGCTGGCATTCATCTCCCAGATGCGGGCTTCAAATCGGAAATCCCTGGTCGTCAATGCGCCCACCGGGCATAAATCGGTGGTATTCCCTGACCAATAACTGTCAAAGGGTGGATTGGAATAAGACACGATATCTGTTTTCCGACCCCGGTGATAAAACTCTAAAACCGGATCAGCAGCGATTTCTTTCTGGAATCGAACACACCTGCCGCACTGGATACAGCGCTCCTGGTCAAGAGTTATCATATCTCCCAGGGGAAGATGTTTTCCCAGGTGGATCTTTTCATCCAGGGGGAAGCGACTTTCGCCCAAGCCATATTCAAAGGTCATTTCTTGCAGGGAACACTCGCCGCCCTTATCACAAACAGGACAATCCAAAGGATGGGAAGTGAGGATAAATTCTAAAATGTCTTCCCTGGCTTTAGTTACTTTCTCGTTGGCAGTATGAATCACCATGCCTTCAGCAACTGGCACAGTACAGGCAGTTTCTAGATTTCCAGAAAAGGATATCTGGGGTGTGCCATCAGCTTCGAGCACCAGCTCCCCTGTACTCCTGTCCCTTTGAGTCCGCCCGATTTCCACCAGGCATATCCGGCAAGCACCCACCGGCTCCAATTTGGGATGGTAGCAGAATACCGAAATATCAATTCCTGCTGATTTGGCAGCATCGACAACCTTTGTACCTTTCTCAGTTATAACCTGCTGGCTGTCAATCGTTAACGTGATTTTTTCACTCATAACCTATCCGTAATAATTACCCCTGATCCGACCCTTTCGGTTCTCTACCAAAATCCTGCGGGAAACGGTCAATGCTGGTCAGCACACCCATCACAGAGAACTCTCCCAGAGCGCACAGACATTTGCCCTGAATATTTGTAGCAACATCGTATAAAAGCTGAATTTGTTCTTCTGTCTTTTTTCCGGAATGAATTTGCCGGGTGAGATGGCTCATCCAGTAAGTGCCTTCCCGGCAGGGAGTGCATTTTCCGCACGATTCGTGCTGAAAGAAATCAATAGTCTTTTTAATCACCCAATCCATGCTGATAGTCTCATCAATTACAATCACGGAACCCGATCCAACATCTGATCCCAACTTCCGGATTGAGGCATACTCCAGAGGTGTATCCAGTACTTCGTCACTGGCTCTCAGAATCGAAGATGAAGCTCCAGCCGGCATGATTGCTTTAATCTGGGCATCATTAATGATTCCGCCACCATGTTCGAATATCAACTCGCGGTAAGTAGATCCAAAAGGCAGTTCATAGTTTCCCGGTTTTTTCACCCGGCCGGAAAGCGAGAAAACTTTCACCCCCGCCGAATCTTCCGTTCCTAAATTCCGGTACCAATCCGCGCCATTTTCCAGGATCAAAGGGATATTGGTGAAGGTTTCTACATTATTTACTACTGTTGGTTTGCCGTACAGGCCGTACGATGGCGGGAACGGCGGGCGGAGACGGGGCTGTCCTCGTTTACCTTCCAGAGATTCCAGCAAAGCGGTTTCCTCACCACAGATATAAGCCCCCGCTCCCAAATGGGTGTGAATCTTTAAACTGTACTCTGTGCCAAACAGGTTTTCACCGAGCAAACCTGCTTTTTCCAATTCATTTATCTTGCCGTCCAGGAATTCCGCCAGCTGCCAGAACTCTCCCCTCAAATAGATATAAGCCGCTTGAGCGCCTACCGCATACGAACCGATAGCCACGCCTTCCAGAAACTGCAGCGGGTTTTCTTCAATAATTTCCCGATCCTTAAATGTGCCCGGCTCTGATTCGTCCGCATTGGCGACAACGTAGTGCGGCCAACTGTTCTGATCCATAAAAGACCATTTCACGCCAGTCGGGAATCCCGCACCGCCCCGACCGCGTAGACCTGAGGCTTTTACAATTTCGGTCACCTGTCCCGGATCCAGGCTGGTAACCGCCTGCTTGAAAGCTTTAAACCCGCCTTGATCCTGATAGACTTTGAGCTCTTTGATATCAGGGATATCCCGGTGGCGGAGGAGCACATATTTGCTCATTTAGTCTCCTCCTGTTTTTGAGTGCCGCTCTCACGTAATTCTTCGATCATCTCTAATGTATTACCAACACTGCAATTTTCGTGATAAGAAATTCCGTCTTTTCCCTGCAGCTGGTACATGGGCGCTTTATCGCAAGCTGCCAGGCATTTGACTTCTTCTACTGTTACCAATCCATCCAGGGTGGTTTCTCCCGGTTTAATCTCCAGCGCTTCACACAAACTAGTCAAGAAATCCTCGGAACCCCTCAACGCGCAGCACAAATCCGTGCAAACCTGAATGCGGTAGCTGCCCGCTTTGCCGTCATGAAACAAGGTATAAAAACCCACCAGGGTAGCTACTTCGGTTTCCTGAATATCAAGGATCTGACTGATTTCAGATAAAGCCTGCTCCCTGATGTATCCTTCTTTTCGCTGAGCCAGGAAGAGCAGCGGCATTACAGCCGATCTCTTCCCCTCGGGCGGATATTTTGCCAGAATCTTTTTAATTTCTTCAGGATACTTTGACAATAAATCGTTCACCGGTCTATGTCTCCCAAGACAATATCAAGGCTTCCAATAATAGCGACCAGATCTGCCACCAGGTGACCTTCTGATAGGATCGGTAAAGCCTGTAAGTTGGCAAAGGATGGTGTTCTCCAATGCGCTCGATAAGGTTTCGGCCCTCCATCCGATTCCAACAAGACTCCCAGTTCTCCTCGCGGAGAAGATACTGGCACATATACAGCACCTTTTGGTGCGTCAAATCCCTCGGTCCAAAGTTTAAAATGATGAATCAGTGCTTCCATGCTGGTTCCCAGTTCTGACCGCGGCGGAGGAACAAATTTCCGGTTATCACTGCGGAAGGGACCAGAAGGAAGTTTATCTAAAGCTTGTTGAATAATCTTTAATGATTCCCTCATCTCCTGGATGCGGATAATATAACGGCTGAATACATCTCCATTTTCGCCGAGCGGCACATCAAATTCGTACTGCTCATAACCGGAGTAAGGTTTTACTTTCCTCAAGTCATAATCCACTCCGGAACCCCGCAGGCTAGGACCGGTCATTCCCCAGCGGACAGCTTCCTTGCCGCTGATGACTGCAATCCCTTTGGTGCGGTCGACGAAGAGCGGATTGTTAGTCAATAAATCCTCATACATCTGGATCCGTTTAGGGAAATGTCCTAAAAAGTCTCGCACTGCATCTTCGAACTCGACTGGCAGATCCCGCCAAACTCCTCCCGGGCGGATATAGGTTGTCATCATCCGCTGGCCGGAAACCAGCTCAAAGATATCCATGATGAGTTCCCTCTCCCGGAAGCAGTACAGGAAAACAGATTGGGCAGCCAGGTCTAAGGCCTGGGTAGCCAGCCAGATCAAATGAGAGGCGATGCGCTGCAGTTCTGCCAGGATGACCCGGATTACCTGGGCACGAGGCGGCACATCCAGTTCAACTAGCTTCTCAACCGCAAGACAATAAGCCAGATTGTTTCCAACCGTATTTAAGTAATCCATCCGGTCAGTAAGAACTTCTGCTAGCTGATAAGATTTTCCCTCCATGGATTTTTCAATCCCGGTGTGGAGATAGCCAATATCCGGGATGCAGGTGATAATTGTTTCCCCATCCAGCTCCAACAGCAAACGCAGCACACCATGCGTGCTGGGATGCTGGGGACCCATGTTCAAGAGCATGGTCTCACCGGTCACAGCCCGGTCTGAAACCAGGTTCTTGATTTCATCCAGTGTCACTGACGTTACTTCATAGTGGATAGGCATACATATCCTCTTTGCTCATTACCCTTTTAATTCTCTGCCCGTGGTTTTCCGCGATCAATTTCGTCATTGTTAAAAGTGAAGCGGGTTTCTTCCACCTTGATAGGGACATCCTTCCTGAGGGGATGTCCTTCCCATCCTTTTGGCAGCAGCAGCCGCCTCAAGTCTGGGTGTCCTTCAAAACGAATTCCGAAAAGGTCCCAGATTTCTCTTTCATACCAATTGGCATTGGGGTAAATCGATACTAGCGAAGAAGTATTGGGATCATCTTCTGAAATCGGGGTCCTTAAAAATATACGCTCATCATGCTGTCTGGAATGCAGTTGATATACAACTTGAAAACGGGGCTCCTTACGGCGCCAATAATCTACAACAGTTTCATCTACCAGGACTTCAAAAGAGAAATCATCCCGAAGAATTTGACAGACTTCCAGAATGAATTCGCTTTTTATCAGCAGGGTGATATGACCCCGGAAAGAGCTCAGTTCCCCATTATATTTTTTTTGAATTAAATCCACTGCCGTCTGAAGATGATTTTTCATACCAACTCCGGGCTTTCAGGCCCACTCGGTAATGCTTTCCTGTTGAACTTTGTCGTAAAGAACAAGGATGCCATGGATTAACGCTTCAGGTCGGGGGGGGCATCCCGCAACATAAACATCAACCGGGAGAACTTCATCCACACCCTGGAGGATGGCATAATTGTTAAACACGCCGCCATTGGATGCACAATCCCCCATTGCGATCACCCATTTTGGTGCGGGCATCTGATCATACAGCCTTCTTAAGACCGGGGCCATTTTATTGGTGACCCTACCGGCAACAATTAACAAATCAGATTGGCGGGGACTGGCCCGCATCAGTTCCATCCCGAACCGGCTCATGTCATAATGGGAAGATTGGGCAGACATCATCTCGATCGCGCAGCAAGCCAAACCGGATAAAAGCGGCCACATAGCCCGGGTTCGGCTCCAATTGACAACGTTTTCCAGGGTAGTGGTAAAGAAACCAAGGTTTCCCGCTTTTTCTTCTAATCCCATTCCAGGGCTCCTTTTTTCCAGGCATACACATAACCCACCAGTAAGATAAAGATAAATACCAGCATTTCAATCAAGCCAAACAAACCCAGGTGTTGTTTAAACACAACAGCCCAGGGCAGGAAGAAGATCACTTCGATATCAAAGAGGATAAATAAGACCGCGACCAGGTAGAAACGAACCGGCATCTGCCGTGTACCCGGACCAATGGGATCCATGCCGGATTCGTAAGCCATGCCTTTTGTTTCTGTTGGCCGCTTGGGACCAAATAAATGACCCAGGATAATTATCAGTACGGCTAAACATGTGGATAAAAAAACAAGTATAGCGATTGGGATGTAATCAACAATCATATGAGGTCTCGCTCTGTACGTTTTGGGAGTTACTAATCCCGTGAAGTATAACACATACACAACGTTGAAAATCCCCTTCCGGACATCGTCAGCACCTTGTTCCCCTGGCTCAATTGGATACCAAGGAAATACAATAATTTTGTGATTAATCCCGGGAAAATTGATCCAGCCAGTAGTCAACTTCAAGATTGGATTGATCAGGAACCTCGTTTTTATCCCCCTCATCCTGGCTCCCAGACAGCTGCTCCCTGAGCAGCCCGGCAAATTTCGGTGCAGTGAGGACACTGCTCTGATAACTTCTGGCTTCCACAAGAATCTCGCGGTCAGAACTCACAACTGTCCAATTTTTGGCTCCACTTCCCAACCGGGATAAGCGTGCCTTGATAGCATCATCTGCGGTGGAAGTTTGCCGCACAAAAACAGCCTTCACCAAACCGTGTTTTTGGCTGCGAGCCTGGGTGGCTTGAGCATGGTCAAAGTACACTTCTATTGTTGACCGGCGTTTATTCGCGAACCTTTGTAAAATTTGGATGAGTGCGATTTCATCATCCAGGTCTGACAAATGAATGCCTGGTATGTGCGGAACTAAATTGTGACCGTCTATGAGATATGGCATAAGCGCAATTTTGACCGGGAAATCTATCTGGATTTTCCTGTCGTTAACCCATTAATATGCTATGATGGAGTACAGTTCAGTCCATTATACCAAAGGTGATTCTGACCATGAATCAGGCTAAAAAACTGACCTTTTATGTTGTTTTGAATATCGTTGTTTCCGCAGTGACCATTCTGGCCGTTCTCTATTTATGGGAAAATACCCAGTTGAAGAACCTCCTGTTTGACATGCCGGATCAAGCTGCTGAACAATCCCTACCAGCCTCTTCGCTGGATACCGCAGAAGAAACGTCCAATCTGATAATTGAAATCGGAGAGGTCGGCGGTGTAGGAAACCTGGCAACAGAATATATCCGGTTAATTCGACCCGGAACCGATGCCGAAGACACTATCTCACTCCAGGACTGGCGGATTAAAGATGAGAACAACCAGGAATATTCCATCCTGGAGCAATCCGGATTGGCGAGTTTAGAACTCCACAGCCAGGGCGCAGTGAATATCTACACTAAAGCCGGAGATTCCAATCCAATTGAGCTGTATCTGGGTTTATCAGATGCAATCTGGCAACCCGGGGAGATGGTTACTTTGATTGACCCCCAGGGCGAAATTCATGACACGTATTTGATTCCTTGATTAAGTAAAGATCCCGGAGTTTTGAAAACTCCGGGATCTTATTTAGAAAACAAAAAAGGGCTGTCAAAAAATGACAGCCCTTTGCTTTTAATTTACTCAGATCAAACACTTACCTGCGGGCGGAATTTATACCCATATACCAGCAGCCCCCGTTCATCTCCGTCAGATCGAAGTTTTCGGGTTATCATCTCAACCGGCATACCAATCTCAACTCCCCGGTCACCGATATCCGTTAATTGAGCCGTAACAACAGGGCCCTCATCCAGTTTCACCAAAGCTACCGTATAAGGAATGGTCTCTTCAAATCCTTCCGGCGCGTTGTAAATATCAGTAAAGGAATAAACCTCTCCCTTCCCGCTAAATTCAAACTCAGTTTTCGCCTCGCCTCCACATTCCGGGCATACATCCCGGGGAGGAAATATTTTAGCGTCGCAGTGAGGGCAAACTTCACCGGTTAATGCGTATCTCTGTTTGTTCAAACGCCAGTGGCGCGGAATATCCATATTTTTTACTCTTACTCAAGCCTAGCTATAGTTTTTTTGTTTTACCTGCATCAGTATACAGGGGTCAAACTATCAGGAACTATCAATTTCCAGGGAATAACCACCTAAAAAAGGATAATAAATCTATTTCAGGGTGATTTTTCCCCTCATCCTGGCATATTGAGCATAATCAATTTCCGTCCGCCGGCTTATGTAATCTTCTGTGGAAAAGGCTTTTCCCTTCCTGGATAAAATCTCCTCCGTAACCTGGAAGGAAAGAGCATCTGATCCCGCGCCAGACCCAAAAGAAGCCATCAAGATGCGATCCCCGGGTTCAGCTTGGTCAAGGACCGCGGTCAGTCCAATTAAAGATGATCCTGCATAGGTATTACCTATCCTGGGTGACAACAATCCTGTCTCTAACTGAGAGGGAGTAAAGCCCAACTCTTTTGCGACTCGTTGGGGAAATTTGGTGTTGGGTTGGTGAAAGATCACAAAATCATACTCTGCCGGTGTTGTCCCTAATTCATCCAGCAAGGTATTTACCGCGTTCAGGATGTGTTTAAAATATGCCGGCTGTCCGGTAAACCGTCCGCCGTGTTCAGGATATTTCTGATGTTCCCTGCGCCAGAAATCAGGAGTGTCCGTGACATAAGATGTGACACCGTCAATTACGGCCAGGGATTCCTCTGCTGGTCCGATTAAAAAAGCCCCTCCTCCTGCCGCCGTAGTATATTCCAGCACATCCCCGGGTTTTCCCTGGGCTGTATCCATTCCTATTGCAAGCGCATATCTGCCCATCCCGGAACCCACCATAGCCATAGCGGTGACCATGGCTTCTGATCCAGCCTTGCAAGCAAATTCCATATCAGCAGCCTGGGTATAAGGTGTGATTCCCAGGGCTTCCGCAACAATAGTTGAGGTTGGTTTCACTGCATAGGGGTGGGATTCAGATCCTACCCATACCGCCCGGATATCCTGAGGATCCACCTCAGCCCGCATCAAGGTATTCCGGGCAGCCTCAATTGACATAGTTATCACATCTTCATCAATTCCCGGGACTGACTTCTCCAGTATGGGTTCTATACTCAAACCACCCCTCCAGATGCGGGAGATTTCAGTCGCTGGAAGCCTGTACTGCGGCACATAAGCGCCATATCCGACGATACCCACAGGGAGAGAAGGTTTCATTACTTTGTCTTTGGTTTGTTCGTTATCCATAAAACACTCGATTTTCCGTCTTTGATTTTCCGGCAGTTTATTTCCAACTGCTGAGGATTTCCTTTGCATGGTCTATTCGAATCTTATTATCTTCTATCAGCTGCGCTGTTAACTTGTTGATTTGCTCTGCCTCGGCACCGGCGGCAATCGCAACCTGGCGGGCATGCAAACTCATATGACCCTGCTGGATGCCATCTGTCGCTAAAGCCCGCAAAGCAGCCAGATTTTGAGCCAATCCAACCGAAACAATGATTTCAGCCAATTCTCCGGCAGTTTTAACATCCAACAATTTTAGTGCTGTTTTTGCACCTGGATGCACCCGTGTTGCACCACCGATAATACCTGCCGCCAGCGGCAATTCCAATCTTCCCTTTAAATTTCCATTTTGATCCTGCGACCAGGTAGATAGAGAACGGTAAAATCCAAACCGGGCAGCATAGGCATGAGCGCCGGCTTCCACTGCTCTCCAATCATTTCCCGTGGCCAGAAGGACCGCATCAATCCCATTCATGATGCCCTTGTTATGGGTTGCCGCCCGGTAAGAATCCGCGTCCGCAAATGCCCAGGCCTCGATGATCCCATCCCGAACCTGTTCCCCTGAATACTCATCAAAAGCCAGGCTTTCTACCGGAATCGTACACTCCGCCGCCGCCAGCCTCCGGTCTGCCAAATTTGACAAAATGCGTAAATGTACTCTGCCGCCTGTAATCTCTTCCAACGCAGGCGCCAGTTTTTCACAGGCAGTATTAACCGCGTTAGCTCCCATAGCATCTCTGACATCAAACAACAGGTGGACTATCAAGAAAGGTCCGATTGCTGAATTAATGATCAACCTGACTTCCAGATCCTGCGGACCTCCCCCCAGATCGTTGAGGACCGGATCGACATCCTTTAAGCCGGCAAGCAGATCATCTTTATGCTTCAGTATTAATCCCTCGGCTGTTGTGAGATCATCCAGGTCCAGCACCTGCAGCTGACCAATCATCACTGGATCAGAAGCATGAGCGGTAAAACCACCACCTTCCCGGGCAAGTTTCGCCATGAACGAGGCACCAGCAACCACTGAAGGCTCTTCTACAACCATCGGGACTAACACATCCCTTCCATTTACCTGGAAGTTTAGGGCAATCCCCAGGGGAAAACTGAACCGGCCGATGACATTCTCAATCATGTTTTCCGCAATATCCAGCGGAAGTCCCCCCTCCCGGTCCAGATTTTCCAGATCATTTAACGTCAGGAATCCGCGCTCGATCAGTATTTGACGACGTTTTTCAAGGGGCAAATCATAAAAGCCCTTGATTCGGGAATTTTTATTCTCTTTCTCCATAAAAAATACCTTTCTCAAGAATAATTCTCTGAAAACTTTATTGGTCGCTTATAACGATAAGATATCAAGACTAGCAAAAACTATCAAAATCAAATCAGATAAGGTAAAATGTCTTCTGGACAATGACTATGGCCCCCAAAACTAAAAAAGAATTAGAAGATCAAATCGGTTCTTTATATCAGGCAAGCAAAAACCTTGTCCAGGATTTATCCCTGGAGACTGTATTATGGCGCATTGTCCGTCTGGCGCAAGCCCAGGTTGAAGCGGAATATGCGGCTTTAGCAATCCGGGATAAAAACGGGAAAGTAGTTAATTTCATTCATACCGGCATGTCCGAGGAAGAAATCAGCCTGATGCCGCATCCCCCAAAAGGCATGGGCTTGCTGGGAGAGCTGCAAAACAAACATGAGGTAATTCGGATCCCGGAAATTAAGAAAGATTCCCGCTACGTCGGCTTCCCCAAATTCCATCCGGAAATGACGACGATGTTGGGTGTTCCAATCATCTCCGGGGGAAAAAACCTGGGGCAGATATACCTGACTAACAAAATTAACGCTTCCGAGTTCACGAGTGACGATGAGCGGTTAATGAAAACCCTGGCCGCCTACGCGGCGGTAGCAATCACCAACACCCAGCTCTACAAAAACATCCTCGATCGAGATAAAACCCTTAACCAGCAGTATGAAGATTTATCACTAATCAATGACCTTGCCCAGGGCATCGCCGGTTCCTGGGATATCAAGGAAATCATGAGCCGGACATTAAAATATGTCCTCCAATATCTGGATATCGAAACCGGGGAAATTTTCCTTAAGGACCGGGGAGCCAAGGATTTAAGATTATCCTTGCTCAGAGGGGATGATTTTGAGGCTTTTTACACCAAAAGTGTTTTCCGGATTGGCACCGGGGTAGTGGGTAAAGCAGCTGGATTAAATAAGACCCTGGTAGTAAATAACCTTGATTCAGATCCCCGGATCCTCCGGCCAGCCATTGCTAAAGCAGGTTTTACCTCCCAGGCAGTTATTCCCCTCCAGACTCCACGCGGAGTAGTAGGTGTTATGGTTCTTTCCAGCAAGAAGGACCGAGTATATTCAGCCAGGGAGTTGGATATACTGACCACGATTGGGATGTGGTCCGGGACAGCTATCCAGAATGCCCTGCTCCAGCAGCAGACTAAACACATCGCGGTGCTTGAGGAACGAGAAAGAATCGGCATGGATCTTCACGATGGGATCATCCAATCTTTATATTCAATTGGACTCACCCTGGATTACGTCAAAGCCATTATCCATGAAAACCACACAGAAAGCCTGGAGAAACTGGATTTTGCCACCAATGGAATTAACAGCACAATCACCGATATCCGCGCTTATATCTCTGACTTACGGCCCCGGCAGATGCAGGAAAATAAAACGTTCTTAGAAAATTTAGCAATTTTACTCAAAGAGTTTGAAACCAATTCAAAAATATCCAGCAGTTTGCAGGACGAGATTAAGACTCCCCTCAATACTACTTACCAGAATACAGTAACATTATTCCGCATCGCCCAGGAATCTCTCTCCAACACTGCCCGGCATTCAAAAGCCACGAAAACTGATCTCCGGCTCTGGGAAGAAGACGGCAAAGTATATCTGCAGATCAAGGATAATGGCATTGGTTTTAATATTGACAAAACCGAAGCAAATCTAGGGCATGGACTCGCCAATATGCAGCGCAGATCACGGAAAACCGGAGGGGGGATTCAAATCGATTCTACTCCCAACAAAGGCACGAAAGTTCTTGCCTGGGTTCCCAAAGAAGACGAGTTTAAAAAAAATCCGAAATAGCTGGCGATTACCCCTTATAGGATTGCCCTCTGATAAACAAGGGGTAAACCGGGTTTAAGGTTGAAAGTTTAAGGTTTAAAGGTTAGCGGTTTCAACTATTAGGTTACTTACAGAAGTCCCTCTTCAGAGGGACTTGATGCACCTAGCCCGCGATTTTGCATAACCCTTCAATAAATTCAGGGCTAACCCTGGCGGGGCAGTCGGTGCCTAATGACTGTAATTCGTCAGGAAATTGCCACACATATACTGAACAGCAGACGCACAGCACATCGGTTATTGATAAAAAAAGACCAAATCAAACAGATTTGATCTTTTATATTCATTCCGTTTCTAACTTAATCAGAGCTGGTGAGTTCTTCTTCCTGGGGGCGTCTGCCTCCAGCCAGTAACGAGAGCAGGATGCCCAAACCATACAGAAGCACCAGGGGGACCATTACCAACAGCATGTTGATAGGATCAATCGTCGGAGTGATCACTGCCGCTAAAACAGCAATTACAACCACTGCTATTCGCCAATTCTTAACCAGGACAGATGGCGAGAGTATTCTCATCACAGTGAGGAGATATGCCAACAATGGAAATTCAAACAAAGCCCCAAACCAGAACATCAACCCGGTCACGAAACGTACATATGAGGAGGGTCTAATTTGAGTGGGAACATCCAGGAAATTTAACAGGATAGGTAATCCGGTCGGGAGAATTAAATAATAAGCAAATGCCATACCGCCGAAGAAAAATATCACCACCAGGGGAATGGCCAGCAACCCGATTACTCTGGCTCTGCGAGAGAGTGCCGGGGCTACAAAAAGGAAGATCTCGAAAATGAGATAGGGCAGCGCAGCCGCAAAAGCTGCCAATAATACAACCCGCATGCCAACCCCAATTGGTTCTGTCACATCCACCGCGCTCAGCTGATCAAGACCTCCGATCGGCTGGGAGACAAAATCAAGCATTTCAGAGAGAAACGCAAAACAAACTGCAGCACAAATCAACAGCACAGCCAATGAACGCATTATGTGTTTACGCAAAGCGCCTACATGTTCCAGAAAACTTGCCGGCTCTTCAAAAGCCAGCTGCAAGCTGTCGACCATAGGTGCATCGCCAGGTTCTTCCAGGAAAAAATCTCTGGTTTTCTGGAATGGGTCTGAGATCCATTTTCCAACCAGTTGGAATGGTTTCATAATCCATCTGAAAAATTTCCTGCTTTTATCTTTCACTTTTTCCTCAAACACTTTGCCCGGTATAGTTCTCTACCTGTTCACCGGGAATTACATTATTATTTACTTACTCACTCAAAGAACCGCTTACCCTAACAGCGGTTCCTGAAAATTACATTCATTCCCGCAGACATTGTGGGAATCTGACGGGAATTCTCCCACCACGGATACCAGAGTCAGGATTCTTTTTCTTCCCCCTCAACTTCCTCTTCTTCCTCAATCTCCAGGCCGTCCTTAAAAGCTTTAATTCCTTTCCCTAATTCTCCGCCGACTTTGCTGATCCGGCCCACACCAAAGATGATAATAATTATCACCAGGATAATCCCTAATTCCAAAGGTCCAAGTCCCAACATGGCAATCCTCCAATAATATTATTCTCAATATCTTAATTATACCTTGCGAGTAAGAGAGTAGAAGGAATTTTACAGTTTTTTCATTTCTGAATTTGAAGATGGGAAAAAATATCTTTCCCAGATAGAGTTTTATAACGAGGATCTTCCAAATTGAATACCCGGGAAATCTCCCAGCGCTGACCCGCCATTTTCAATAAAGAAGGCCGGATGACGACCAGGGCTGACTGATAAGATCCACTGTCAACAGCTTCCAGGCCTGCAATCCAGCCTTCTCCCTGTTCGAATTCAATCGGACCCAATTCATCCACGACTAACAGATCACAGGGCACCGCATTAATCAATGCCTGATTGCCCCACTGAACAATCTCAGGATAAAATAACCAATGCCGGGGTTCCACTTCTGTTTGATCTTTTTCCTTCCACACAGCCAGGTGCCGCCGCTCCCAATTCTTCAGGTTGATAACATCAATCCCGACTTTTTTTCCTTCATCAAACACCGCTGGTGAGAGCAGTCCAGCCATCTGGACGCCCTCCTCTTTTGCCTTCTGAACAAGTTCCTGGCACAGGCTGGTTTTTCCGGATTGGATATCGCCGGTAAGAATAATTATTTTTCCTGGGCTCATTAGATTTTATCCATTACTACCATTGTATACCCATTAGTCTGTTCCACCCGGATGGGCGTTCGATAAATTGTAGAAAGATTCTCCGCCGTGATCACCTGGTTGAGTTCTCCCTGGGCAGCAATATTTCCCCGATTCATCAGCACAAAGTAATCCGCCGCAAATATTGCCGCGTTTGGATCGTGGGTGGTCAGGACCGAGGTTTTCCCCTGGGTGGACATTTGTTTTAATAGTCTCAGTATCCTGTTCTGATTTTCAAGATCCAGGTGGGCCGTGGGTTCATCCAGAAGAAGTATCCGGGTTTGCTGGGAAAAGACACGAGAAATATGAACCAGTTGGCGTTCCCCTCCGCTTATTTCTGTGACTGGTTTTTCTGACAGATGCGAAATTCCGGCAGACTTGAGCGCGTCTTCTGTGATCCTGATATCACCCTCCCCGGGAAGCTGAAATGGTTTTAAATAAGGCGATCTGCCCAGCAGCACATATTCAAAAACGGAAAAGTTAAACGGAATGCTCTCAAATTGAGGAACCAATCCGATCATTTGACTGAGATCCTTCCTGGAATACTCCCGATGGGATTTTCCTGAGACCTTAACTTGACCTTGAAATGGCTTAAGCAATCCCAGCAGGATATGGAGCAAGGTAGTTTTCCCCGTTCCATTGGGACCCAAAATCGCTGTTACTTTCCCAGCCGGGATATCCAGCGACAGGTCGGTCAGCACATTGGGTGAATCCGGATAATATCGGAAATGTATGTTTTCAAGGGAAAGTATCTTATCCATCCCGTCTTACCTTTATGCCAAAGCTGATCATAAGATAAATAAACAAGCCTGCTCCAATTGCAGAAGTAAGTATTCCAAGCGGAATTTCTCCCGGGAGCATCGTTCTGGCCAGATCGTCTGCAATCACAGTGAACCCGCCCCCCAGCAGCATAGCAGCCGGGATGGATTTTTCAGCGCTGGCGCCAAACAATCGGCGGGATATATGGGGGATGATCAATCCTACCCAACTGATCACACCGCTGATCGCGGTGAGTGCCGCAGCAGCTGAGACAGTCATTACCAGCAGGATTATTCGCTCCCGGGATAATGAGGCTCCCAGAGAAAATGCTGTATCATCATTCAGGGAAAGCAGGTTAACTCGCCAGCGCATAGCATATACCGTGGTAATACCTGCCAGGGCGAACGGCAGCACAAAAAAGAAATCCCGCCAGGTCACACTGTACAATCCGCCCAGCAGCCAGAAGGTTAGTTCCGGCAATTCAGTGAGGGGGTCAGCGATATATTTTAAAATACCTATACCCGCTGAAAACAGAGCAGAGACCGCCACTCCAGACAAAATCAGTCGCAGTACCCAGCCGCCGTAACGGATACGGGTAGAGAGTAAGTACGAGAGAAGTAAAGCAAGCAACCCAAAAAAAGTAGCGCTTAGCTCAATCACCAGCGGGTGGCGGTTTAACCACAGGATGCTGACAGCGGCGCCAAACGCCGCACCCTGGGAAACCCCCAAAAATCCTGGCTCTACCAGGGGGTTCCTGAAAACCATCTGCAGTACCGAGCCAGCTGCAGCCAGGACCATACCCAGCAGCAGCGCTGTTAGTAAACGGGGAAGACGCAAATTTAAGACCAACTGCTGCGCCAACTGGTCTTGAAACAAAAGTTTGGGAGACATCCAGTAAGGTTCAGGGTAACGTCCAATAAAAACCGATACCAGCAAAATAGCCAGGACCCCAAAAGCCAGGAAAAGAAGTGTTTTCGAGAAGGAAAGTTTTTTCATCAGCTGTTGGTCAGGGAAGGTCTCCCGTCAAAATTGGCAGAATCTCTGCTTCGATCACTCCGGGTTCCAGGTTGTAAAGTTCCGAGTAGAATAACTTTACTTCTTCCATAATATCAATCTCAGCCGTCAATTCCGGGTGGATTTTCGTTGCCAGCCATTGCAAGCCCAGAATCCAACGGGTATCCGGTTGATCCCAACTGTAAAAATCAAAGCCAAAAGCAAAGAGCTGATCGTTTTTCACTGCCCGCAGGTTGCTCCAAATTGGATTGTTTAGCAATTCCGCTTTGACGGTGCTGGCATTGCCCGAGTAATCAATAATATAAATTTGGTCCGGGTCCCAGGCTGCGATCTGCTCCAGGTTAACAATTGTCCAGCCGCCACTGACTTCCAGGCTCTTCCAAACTGGAGAACCAGCGGAAATTTCCACCATGCTCGTCTGCAGCCAGGAAACCGGGGGCACACTGAAAGCGATTTCGCCGCCACTATCAGAGTACTCCAGGATCAGAACCTCTGGCATTTGATCTGGTTCTACGCCGGATACCAATTCTTCAACTCGGGTCACCCGATCCTGGTAAAAATTATTAATTTCTTCCGCCCGATCCGGTTTACCAAAAACCTGACCCAGAACGACTATGTCCTGGTAAAAAACCTCCGGTGTTTCCAGATTCAGGTAAATTACCGGAATACTTAACTGTTCCAGCGGTTCACCCAGCTTCTCAGCCATAAAGCTTTTCAGGATCACAAGATCACTCTGTGCGACGGCGATTTGTTCCGGACCTGCATTCATCTCAAACATTTCTTTATCATAGATCCCTTGATCAACCACCGGCAAAAAGCTAAAGGCTGATTGTTTTCTATTTTCCAGGGCAATCACCTTCTGAATCGCATCGTCAAAGAGATAAACCGCATCCTGGACCATAATGGTTGCTCTTCCGGCAATGGCGATACGCTCCGGCACACCATCCAGGATCACCACATGACCAGTTGTATCAGTAATTTCTATGCTTTCTCCTGTGGGGGACAATCCCGGCAGGACGCTGCAGCCGGAAACAATAGCTAAGACCAAAAAGGCAATTAATAATCCTTTCTTCATTTGATATGCTCCCTCACCTGAGAACTAAACTCATCATGAATTATCCGGGAATTTGCTCCCGGCAATTTTCCAGCCATTCCAGCAT
>JAIORG010000152.1 GCA_021108255.1 Anaerolineales bacterium
AGCCAATTATGGTTGGTTATGAATTTCTTTTTTTCCCTAGAGTCGTCCGCAGGTACGATTCAATAAATGGATCCAGATCGCCATCTAGAACGGCTTCGGTATTGCCTGCCTCGAAGTTTGTTCTGTGGTCTTTCACCATCTGGTACGGGTGCAGGACGTAAGACCTGATCTGGCTTCCCCATTCAGCCTTTTGGTATTCCCCCCGGAGTTCTTCAATTTTCTCTTTCTTGATGCGCAGTTTTAATTCCGCCAGGCGGGCTATTAATACCCGCATCGCCATCTCGCGGTTTTGAGTCTGCGAACGTTCATTCTGACAGCTGGCGACAATTCCTGTTGGAATGTGAGTGATACGCACTGCTGTATCGTTTTTTTGAACACTTTGTCCCCCAGCACCGCCAGAACGGAAAGTATCGATTCGCAGATCGTTGGGATTGATCTTAATGCTGCTGTCTTCTTCAACCTGGGGCAGGATTTCCACCAAAATGAATGATGTATGCCTTCTATTGGATGAATCAAAGGGTGAGATTCTCACCAATCGGTGTACGCCTTTTTCAGATCTGAGATAACCGAAGGCATATAAACCGCTGATAGAGATCGTTGTGCTTTTTATTCCCGCTTCTTCTCCGGGAGTTAAGTCAATTGTCTCTGTTTCAAATCCCCGTTTTTCTGCCCAGCGGAGGTACATCCGCTGCACCATCTCAGCCCAATCCTGGGCATCATTCCCGCCGGCGCCGGCGTGGATAGCCAACAGGGCATCTCCCCGGTCATATTCACCGGAAAGCATGGCATTAAACTCTCTTTTTTCGATCTCTGCCTGGATGGCCTCGACTTCAGCCTTCAGTTCTTCCTGAAGATTTTCATCCTTCAAGGTTGCTAATTCCAGAGCATCCTTGAGCTGCTGCTCCAGGGCTGTCCACCCCTTGATTTCTTCTTCCAGGGCAGAGAGGGTTTTCATCACCTTCCTGGCTCTGTTCTGGTTATCCCACAGATCTACTGCTTGAGATTCCTTCCTCAGTTTTTCTAATTTCTCAGCTTTTTCAGCTACGTCAAAGACGCTCCAGTAAGTTCTTGATTTTTTTCTGACTCTCTTTGAGAATTGTGTATAAGGATTCCATGAATTTTCTCCAATAAACAGAATAACTGCTATACTCGCTTGATAAGGCGCTTATTCTTGATTTAAATTATATATTGCAATGATAACCGTTTTCGTTGGGACCCGATTTCCCGGGAATTTAATTTTCCTTTACCCAGCTTTGGTAGAGAGTAATCCCGACTGAGAGAGCCAGGTTTAATGAATCAACCGCATTGTTTTGGGGAATCCGGATGCTGGTTCCAAACTGAAGGTATTCATCTCCTAGTCCGCTGGCTTCTTCCCCGAACACCAGCGAGTAAGGCGGCTGGAATTCAACTTCTGGGAGAGCTATTTCACCGTTGGTCATTAATGGATAAAGTGCATGATCGGCGTATGAACCCCAGTAATCAGTAAACTCCCGAAAAGATTTTATCTTGAGTTGGAAGACCGATCCCATAGAGGCCCGGATGACTTTCGGATTAAACGGATCAGCAGCCGGTTCCACCAATGCCAAATTATATTTCCCATAACCCAGCATCGTGCGCATGATGGTTCCCAAATTTCCCATACTCGATGGATGAACCAGGACCAGATGATTTCCTGCCGCATCAAGATCAAGGTTGAATTTCTGGAATACACCAATTGCATAAGTGTTTCCCCGGGAGGTAAGTTTATTTACCAGATTGTCATTTTCTATGATTTCAATTTGTTGTTCCCGGCAAAAATTACGGATCTTTGTTATGCCCTGATTTTCCAGCCCCTTGGAATGCAGTAATACAGCCAGGACAGATTCCGGCCGGTAGGTTAGGAGTTCCAGGGTAGGGTAGACCCCGAGACAATAGGAATGGTCAAAGTCTTTTTGATATCGTTTTAATTTAAAATTAAGAGACATATTAACCCCGGTTTAATAATCCGTTGATGAATCCTTCTGGATTGAACTTAATCAGGTCTTCCGGTTTTTCGCCTAACCCGGCGAATAATACTGGAAGTCCGAGTTTTTCTTGAATAGCAAATACCATTCCGCCTTTCGCCGAGGAATCCAATTTAGCCAGGATAATTCCATCCAAAGGGATTGCTTCTTTAAATGCTTCGGCCTGGTGGAGAGCATTTTGACCGGTTGTCGCATCCATAACCAACCAGGTTGCATGCGGTGCTCCGGGCAGTGCCTTGCCAGCGACGCGGTGAATCTTTTTTAATTCTTCCATCAAGTTATACCTGGTATGCAGCCGTCCCGCGGTATCAATAAGGAGGATATCAATATTACGGGAGATAGCAGCCTGAACGCCATCATAAACCACAGCTCCCGGGTCGCCGCCTTTTTGCCCGGCGATAACGGGTATATCCAATCGCTCTCCCCAGATCTGGATTTGTTCTAAAGCAGCAGCCCGGTAGGTATCCGCTGCAGCGAACATCACGCTAAAACCCTGTGTCTGGAATTTTTTTCCCAGTTTAGCCAGAGTAGTGGTTTTCCCAGATCCATTAACTCCTACAATAAGGATTACGGATGGTTTGTTGCCCCAGGTCAGTTCTGGTGGAGTTTTCAGCCGGGATTGTAATTCTTGTTCAATTACCTGCTGCAACTCCTCAGTTCGGATCAAGCCCAAGTGTTCAACCCGGGATCGGACCCTGTCCAGCATCTCAAGACTTGTTTCAACGCCTATATCTGCTTGAATGAAGAGTGACTCAAGCTCAGTCCAGGTATCCTCAGAGATCTCGCTTGCTCCAAAAAAAGTCGCGATTTTCCCAAAAGTTGATTTCCTGGTCTGAGAGAGACCATTTTTCCACTTGCCAAGGGTGTTTTCCATCGCCTGCATTATAACACGCGCGTTTTTTGAAGTTATGTTTCCAACAAGACTTGGGAGCAGCTGCAAGTTAACTGATTTCTAGAGGATTACTTGAGAAATTTGCCCACGAGAACTGAAAAATGAGCAAAATGCAGTGAGGTATAATGGCACCAGTGAGAGGCTTGTCAGTTGAGTATCGTTCGGGGAGTTTTTATTGGAGAAGGGTCAGACCAAATGATAAAAGTGCAGGTGTTGTTTTTTGCTACTATCCGGGCAATAATCGGCTTTAAGGAAATGGAGATTGAGCTTGCCTCTGGATCTACTGTCCGGGATCTTAAACAAAAGATCACTGAGATGTATCCTCATGCCGGCCCAGCAATGAAATCAATGCTCACCGCTGTGAACAGGATATTTTCAGACGATGATACTTCTTTGCCAGATCAAGCAGAGATTGCGTTTTTCCCGCATATAAGCGGTGGTTAAAAAAATCGGTCCTCAGCATAAGAGTCGATAAATTATTGCCCAGCTGTTTAATGTTTACCCATAAAAACAATGAAGATTCAGGAGAAAATGAAATATGGTCACCTGCCGGGATTGCCGCCAGCCATATCCACAGGACTCCCTGCCGCACCTCTGCCCAAATTGTGGGGGATTATTCGGATTTTCAGAAGGGATAACCTATTCCACTGAAAAAATTGAGCCCGGGCTGCCTGGGATCTGGCGCCATCGGCATAGTTTTTCTCTGCCGAGCGGGGCGCCGCTGATCACCCTCGGAGAGGGAGACACCCCACTGATATGGAGTCATGTTTTTGGGAAAAGAGTTGGTTTTAAGCTCGAAAGTTTAAATCCTACCGGTTCTTTTAAAGACAGGGGCACTGCTGTTCTGGTGAGTTGGCTGGCTGCTGCCGGAGTGAAGGAAGCGGTGGAGGATTCATCTGGAAATGCAGGTGCATCATTTGCAGCCTATTCTGCCAGATCAGGGATTCAGGCCAGGATTTTTATTCCCTCATATGCGTCTGGACCTAAACGATCCCAAATTGAAAGTTACGGTGCTGAGGTAATTACAGTTCCTGGTTCTAGATCAAAAACTGCTGAGGCGGTTCTCCAGGAGGTTGAAAGAGGCGCTACCTACGCTAGTCATGCTTTTTTGCCTCAGGGAACAGCAGGAATTGCCACAATAGCTTATGAGCTGGTACAGCAGATGGATGGAATACCGGGCACGATTCTTCTTCCCGTGGGACACGGCAGTTTGCTCCTGGGGATAGCTTTGGGTTTCCAGGCGTTAAGACAAAACGGATTGATACCGCGGGTTCCAGTGATAATTGGTATTCAAGCCGCAGAATGCGCCCCGCTGTTCAACGCCCAGAGAAATCAGGACGAAGAGCCGGCATCAATAGTTGAAGGAAAAACCATCGCTGAGGGAGTCCAGATTTCAACTCCTTATCATGGAAAGGATGTACTTCGTGTTGTAAAAGAAAGCGGAGGAAGATTTATAGCGGTTGGTGAGCAGGAGATAGGTGCTGGTCAGCAGCAGCTCGCAAAACTTGGCATTCATGTTGAGTTGACATCCGCATTGATTTGGAACGCTTTGGAGCAAACTCATCAAGAATGTCCAGAACCGATTGTCTGCATATTAACCGGGCATGGATTAAAGGGTGTTTGAACCGTTGCCTATCTCAAGGCATTGGGTATAATAAAACACTGACAAGTACAATTGTGTCGGAATGTTGGAACTGATGGACCGCGAGGTTCTTGGAAGAGGGAGTTCGCTGACCCTGAGTTCCGGGAGTAAACCATGAGTAAGCCTCAGGGCCGGGAGACGTTAGAATCTCCCCCTCAATTTAATCAAAGAGTAGGACTGGGTTTTAAAAATCTTACCCTTCTCACCCGGGCGTTAACCCATCGATCTTACATAAACGAAAATCCAGACGCAATAGAGGATAATGAACGTTTAGAATTCCTCGGGGATGCGGTGCTGGATTTTATTGTTGGGGCCTGGCTTTATCACCATTATCCGGAAATGGCTGAAGGTGATTTGACCCTGATCAGAACAGCTTTGGTGCGCACTGAACAGCTGGCGGAGTTTGCCCGGTTGATCAAACTGGGGAAGGCAATGCGGCTAGGACAGGGAGAAATTGCGTCCGGAGGAAGAACCAGGAATGCCTTATTATGTGCCGGCTTTGAGGCGCTGATAGGAAGTTATTACCTGGACCAGGGGATCAAATCAGTGGAAACGTTTTTTGAACCTTATTTGGTGAAGGCATTGGATGAGGTACTGGTTGATGGCCACCTTCATGACCCAAAGAGTCTGCTGCAGGAATGGACTCAGGCCAGAGGATTAAACCCGCCAGTATATGAAACAATTAATGAAATAGGGCCTGACCACGAAAAGGTATTTGAAGTTAAAGTCAGTGTAGAAGGAAATATTTCCGGGTTAGGTAAAGGCAACAGTAAAAGGGAAGCATCAAAATTTGCGGCAAAAGAGGCCCTGGATCAATTATCACGGAATGCCCATTACCAGGTTAAGGAAAACTGAGGATTCATGCGACTAAAATCCATTGAACTTAATGGTTTTAAAACATTTGCAACCAAAACGAATTTTGAATTCGCTAATGAAATCACGGTTATAGTCGGACCTAACGGATCCGGCAAGTCAAATATAGCCGATGCGGTTCGATGGGTACTTGGTGAACAATCTTACAAACTGCTGCGGGGAAAAAAGACCCTGGACATGATTTATTCAGGTTCTGAACAGCGTCCTCGCGCCGGAATGGCCGCCGCTACCATTGTGTTCGATAACAGCGAGGGTTGGCTTCCCATTGATTTTTCTGAAGTTTCGATCACCAGGCGTGCTTTTCGGGATGGGAAAAATGAATATCTGATTAACGGGCAGCAGGTTCGTCTCCGGGATGTGTATGAGCTTTTAGGTCAATCGGGATTAGCTGATAGAACCTATACTATTATTGGGCAGGGGTTGGTAGATGCCGCACTATCCTTAAAAGCAGAAGAACGACGCATGCTCTTTGAGGAAGCAGCAGGTATTGGGCTTTACAGGTCAAGAAAAGCAGATGCGGAAAGAAGGTTAGAAAAAACCAACCGCAATTTGGATCGGGTTGATGATATTCTCTCAGAACTAAAACCCCGTTTAAAAAGCCTCCAACGGCAGGCAGTCCGGGCAAAGCAGTATGATCAAGTAAAAGCAGACTTGAGAGAACTTCTGCGTGAATGGTATGGTTATCACTGGGCAAGAGTCCAAGCAAATTTACAAAAAGCCAAGAAACTGGAAGGGGAGCAACGTCTCAGTTTAGACAAAGCACGGACCACGCAGGCAGTTTATGACCGTGAGTTATCTGAGAATCAAGTCAGGGTCCAATCCCAGAGATCAAGGCTGAATTCCTGGCATAGGGAATTAGCTGAACATCATAATGAAAAAGAAAAAGTTAGCCGGAACCGGGCTGTAGCTGAGGAAAGAATCCGATCCCTTGAAAAAAGATCCCAGGACTTGGAAACTGAGAAAGTTCGCCTGGATGAACAAGTAGAGATAACTCTAGAAAGGTTTGAGCAATCTCAGATAGAAGCGGCTGCAGATAAAACTCGATTTCAGGAATCAAAACTGAATGTGGAACGAGCGGGGGAGGAACTGGAAATTAAACGGGAGTTAATGACAACTCTTGGGATTGAATCTTCTACTGCGAGAGAGGAACTTTCAAAATCTTCAGATCAGCAAATTCGGCTGACGTCCCGATTGACTGACCGTCAGGATCAGAAACAAAGAACTGAAACCAGGCTAAAGGCCGCAAAAGATCAAATCAAGATCGCTGAAGAGCAATTCCAGAAAATTCAGAAAGGGTATCAGGAAGTTAAGAAGCAGCTTGACCAGGCAGCAGCTGAAAAGGACGCAATAGATAAGGAATTTATCAGCGTTCAGAAGGAGAAGGCTGCCGGGGAAAAATATCGCCAGGAATTGAAAGATAAGTTGTCTTCATCCCAGACCGAGAGCAGCCGGCTGTCCGCTGAATTAAATGTTCTCCATCAAGCGGAACAAAAGCTGGCAGGGTATGCGAATGGAGCGAAATTGCTGCTCACCCAATCCCGGTCTGGCAGACTTTCCGGGGCACTTGGTACGTTGAGCAATTTCCTGGAGGTACCGGAGGAATATGAAAAACCGATTGCCGCTGCCTTGGGGGATTACCTCGATGCGGTAATTTTGGAGAAGGAGACGGATTCTAACCAGGCATTGGAACTGCTGCTGAATGAGACCACCAAAGGTGTGTTGCTGCCATTAAATCGGTTAATTACTCTTGATCGCCCAAAACTGGAAAAAAATATACCTGGGTTTATTGGGATAGCAGCGGATCTTGTAACAATACCCCCTAAATTCCGACCTGTAGTTGATTTGTTGTTAGGGCGTGTTTTCATCATGAAGGACAGGAAGGACTTAAGCAGGGTCCTGCGGGACCAACCGCTGGGAACGAAGGCAGTAACTCTCCGGGGTGAAGTATTTCACACTACCGGTGAAATTATTGCCGGCAATGAGGGAACACCCAGCACTCTTAGCCGATCCCGCCAGCGTAAAACCTGGGAAGAAAAGATTTCTTCCTCATCCAAACAAATATCCAAGCTGGAGGAACAGATTCAGCAAGTGGATCAAAAATTGGCTGATTTTGAGGAAAAAGAAGAGAAATTGCACGGGGGGCTGTCCAGGGCGAAACAGGATGAAAACTCGATTGAGGATAAATTCAGTCAGATCTCCCTGGATCGAAATTCTGCGGAACGGAAAATTGAGTGGGAAACTGCTCAACACCAGTCAATTGTTGATGATGCATCTGAAAGAGAAAACGAGATCATCCAGATCACCAGTGAACTTGAAAATATCCAAACCGGCATAGTCCAGGCGCAGGAAATAGTATCTAAAACATCTGCAGCCATTCGGGCAATTTCATTGGATGAGGAAAGGGAACAGCTGGCACATTGGGAAACACAATCCGCTGTTGCAGAACGAGCATTAAAAGATGTTGAAGAACGATTGGGAGAACGAGAAAGTACCTGGCAAGAAGCGAAAAGCAGAGTCCAACAAAACAGCGAACTTGGAAGTCAGTATCAGGCGCAATCTGCAAGTTTGAGCGAGGAAACAAAACACCTGGAAAAGCAGGAAAATACGCTTCACCAGGAAATATCTGAATTGCGTAAATTGATCGATACTACTGAAACAGAGCTTACTGAAGATGAAACGGAACAGAGGGAACTGCAGAGCAAAGAGGCAAAAGCGCGACGAATCCTTAACCAGGCAGAACGGGCTTATGCGCAGGCAGATATCAACCTGACCCGGAACAGGGAAAAATTTGAATCGATTCAGGAACGAATAAAAGAAGATATCGGCTTGGTGGAATTGAAATTTAACCAGGATATCTCCGGCCCGACCCCCTTACCGCTGGAAGGATATGTTGAGAAACTTCCAACTGTAGAAGAAATACCCAGTGATTTAGGCAGCACCATCAGGGAGCAGCGAGCGCAGCTGAGGAGATTAGGCGCGATAAACCCTGAAGCCCAGCATGAATACCGCGAAGTTAATGAACGGCATGAATTCTTAACTGAGCAGCTGGCAGACCTCAGGAAAGCGGAAGCAGATCTCAAGGAAGTCATTGCTGAACTGGATGTAATAATGGAGCGGGAGTTCAGAAAGACCTTTAATGCAGTCGCAGGGGAATTCAGAGAAATCTTTACCCAGTTATTCGGGGGAGGGAAGGGACAGCTGGTACTCTCTGAACAGGATGATTTAACCGGATCCGGGGTTGATATCCAGGTCAGGCTCCCAGGCCGGAGGACCCAGGGTTTGTCCCTTCTATCAGGAGGAGAGCGGAGTTTAATTGCAGCGGCATTGATTTTTTCCCTTTTGAAAATTTCACCGACACCGTTCTGTGTTCTGGATGAAGTAGACGCCATGCTGGATGAGTCAAATGTTGCCCGGTACAGGAAAATTCTCCGGGAATTGAGCTCAGATACCCAGTTTATTGTTATCACTCATAATCGGAATACAGTCCAGGTAGCTGATGTGATCTATGGCATTATCATGTCGGAAGATTCCTCCAGCCAGGTTTTAAGCTTAAAACTGGATGAGGTTGATGAGGTGATTGACTCCTGATTGAAGGGAACTTCGCTTATTCCGGATTTGTTCTTAATTATTCCAGTTTCCAGATAACCAAATTGAATGTGGTACCAGTGACTGATTGTGACTATAATCTGTCCTATGTTGAGTATCTGCCCTCGGTTTTAATGAAAGCAGGGAGTTGATTTTCTTCAATATTCAGGCCAGAAATGAAATCGGCATCTGAAATTGAGATGAACACTTTCAACTTGGGTTTATAATTGTAATGATAGTTTTATCTGTTTAAGATCTTGCCCAAAGACGTCAGGACTTCCTGGTTTTCCTGGAGGAAACTCATGGCCCAAACAATTTCAGATCAACTTGATCAAGTTCTAATTAATTTTGAGAGGAATGTTCCCCACGTAGAGGCCATTGCTATTGTAAGCACTGATGGTTTAGTGATCGCTTCCAGATTACCCGACAAAGTAGAAGAGGACCGGGTCGGCGCTATGGGTGCAGCAATTCTTTCCATCAGTAAACGCAGTGGGGAAGAATTGAGTAGAGGAGAAATGTGCAAGGTATTAATTGAAGGTGAGAATGGATATTTGTTAATTCGCAGTATTGGCGAGTTTGCGATCCTGGTTGCTCTGGTTGATAAAAATGTCCGACTGGGTATGCTGTTCTATGAATGTAAACGATGTATCGCTCAATTAAATGAAATTTTATAACCTTGAACTAATTGTGAACCACAAGATTCAGGGAGGGAAACATGGATGACATTAAAACCACAATAATTAACCGTGATCTAAATCCATACCACTCATTTTTGGCCTCATTTTTTGCCGGTTTAGCAGAACTGGGAATGATAAATCAGGGATCCATTAATATCGTTTCAAGAAGAGCCGCAGAATATTTATATTCTTATTTGGATGCGAAGGATATTCTCCCGGATATGAGCGCAGTGCCGGGTGATTCGACCGCAGAAGTGGTTAAAAATTTGATTTTATATATCAATAAGATTATCAGCCTGATGGGGGGATATGATCTTCAGGAACTTGATGAAGGTCAGGTTGTTTTATTGGTAGCAGCAGATAAGTGCCGGATTTGTCCCAAAGGTGTTGGCGGTGCGGAGGTCAAAGGCACCTTGTGTCCGATACCAAGTTTTATTGAAAACCTGGTGAATAAAATTGCTGGAACTGAACTCATCGATTTAGTGACTCCAGGTATAGAAAAAGAAGGTACAACCTGTAAGGCGTATTTTCAAATTAAGTCCTAAAATATTGATTTATGGATAAAAATCTATCATTTGTTAAATTGGTTAATACTTTTTCTATTGCTGCCTATGATCCTCAAAAACAAGAGTGGGGGGTTGCTGTACAGTCAAAATTCCTGGCTGCTGCTGCGGTAGTTTCCTGGGCTCAAGCGAATGCCGGAGCTGTTGCCACTCAGTCCTACGCGAATGTTACTTATGGCTCGAGGGGTTTAACTTTAATGGAGGGTGGAGAGTCTGCGGAGGAAACGGTAAAACGCCTGATAGAGAATGATGAGGAGCAAGACTTACGGCAGGTAGGTGTAGTGGATCGGGAAGGAAGGGCTGCTGCGTTCACCGGTAAAAAATGCCAGGCCTGGGCTGGCCATATCGTTGGAGACGGGTACACCTGTCAGGGAAATATTCTTCTTCCGGGTACAGTCGAAGCCATGGCTGTTAAATTTGAGGAAGCCCGCCAGGGAGAGGGAGAACTGGCAGACTGGCTGGTCCTTACGCTGGAAGCAGGGCAGGAAGCTGGAGGCGATAAACGCGGACGTCAGGCAGCGGGTGTTCTTGTTGTGAGGGATGAAGGGGGTTACGGGGGAGATAATGACAGGTATCTGGACTTAAGGGTCGATGACCATCCCTATCCAATATTAAAGCTGAAGCAATTGGTAGAAAATCACCATCTTTTATTCGGTGAGGTTAATCCCGGGGATCTTGTACCTCTTGAGAGTGTTGCCCATGAACTGCAGGGAATTATGAGTAAAACCGGGCATTATCAAGGAGAAGTTACCGGGAGTTTTAACGAGGGTACCAGGGCTGCATTAAGAAACCTGGTTGGTGAGGAAAATCTGGAAGAACGCTGGAATGGCAAAGGGAAAGTGATCGATAATAAGGTTATAGAATACCTGAGAGAAAAATTTTCTTGATTTGATAATTAACAAAAGGCAAGTCAGATTAATTCTTGACAGGAAAATAAGGTAATGTTAGGATTGGTTTTATTATGCAAATGAACCGTATGCACCGTCGAATGATGCCCAGTATTTTTCTCCTCTTACCGGAGGCGGTTTACGCGTAAAATAGAACATCCTCAAGATTGTGTAAACTCTCCCCGGTAATCGACCGGGGAGTTTTGCATATACTCTCCTGAGAGAGGAGGCAAAGGGAATTAATAATCAACCACTCCACAATTTATAGTTTATAATAAAAAAACAGTACCAGACTCACCCATTCACCCTAAGGAGGAATTTGCATGAAGAAACTATCACTACTTTTGTCGTTCCTGATAATTACCGGACTTATGCTTACCGCATGTGGCGGTCAAGTAGAAGAGACCCCGGTAGTAGTTGAGGAACCCGTTGTAGTTGAAGGCATTGCTGATCTCGGCGGACAGGAAATAACAATTGCCGTTGAGAACGCTTACCTGCCATTTAACTACATCGATCCAGATACCGGAGAACCTGCCGGTTGGGATTATGATGTATGGCACGGAATCTGCGACCTGATCAACTGTACTCCTGTATTTGTTGAAGCAGCCTGGGAAGGTATGATCCAGGCAGTGGCAGATGGACAGTTTGACGCTGCAGGCGATGGTATTACCATTACAGAAGAACGCGCTGAAATTGTAGACTTCTCAGTGGGATATGTGGCCCTTGAACAGCGTCTGCTTGTCCGGGCAGATGAAGACCGGTTTGAGACCATTGAAGAAATCGTAACTGATGAAGCCTTAAAACTTGGTACGCAGACCGGAACCACCAATTACGAAACCGCTGCAACTTACTTGCCAGTAGAACGCATTCAGGCTTTTGAACAGTTCCCATTTGCTGTTCAGGCGCTGATATCTGGTGATATTGATGCCGTGATCATTGATGAGGTCGCCGGCCAGGGTTATCTTGGTGAAAATGCTGACGCACTGAAACTCGTTGGACCTTCCATGTCAAGTGACTTCCTTGGATTCATTTTCCCCTTGGGAAGTGAACTGGTTGGACCTGTTGACCTGGCAATTGCTGAATTAGCCCAGAATGGATTCCTGGACGAGGTTAACAAAGTTTACTTTGGTTCTGATTTCTCCATAACCTATGATGATCTCTTCCCGCCCGATCCTATCAAGATTGGTCTGGTCACCGACGTCGGTGAAATTGACGACAAGTCATTCAACCAGTCTGCCTGGGAAGGTGTCCAGTTGGCTGGAGAAGAATATGGTGCTGAGGTTGATTACATCGAGACCAAGGATGCCAAAGATTACATGGTCAATATCGAACTCTTCACCAAGAATGATTTTGATATTGTGGTCACCGTTGGATTTGCACTTGGTGAAGCAACTCTTGAAGCCGCTGCTCTGTATCCTGATGTTTACTTCATCGGTGTTGATCAGGGCCAGTGGGGTGGTGCGGTCGATAATGTTGTCGGGTTGATCTTCAATGAAGATAAATCAGGCTTCATGGCTGGCGCGCTTGCCGGTCTGTTGACCGAAACCAACACCGTAGCAGCAGTACTTGGCACTGACCTGATACCTCCTGTTGTGGCCTTCAAAGAAGGATATGAATCTGGTGCAGCCTATGTCAATCCAGATGTCAGTGTGATCTCCACCTACCATCCTGGTGGAATGGACGTTGCCTTCACTGACCCCGAATGGGGCGCAACAACAGCCAAACAGGCTCTGGACAACGGTGCAGATGTGGTCTTCGGTGCTGGCGGCAAGACTGGTAATGGCGCTCTCATCGAAACAGCTGGTGTTGAAGGTGCCTACTGCATCGGTGTTGACTCCGATCAGTGGTTCACCGTTCCTGAGGCTCACCTCTGTCTGGTTTCCAGCGCGATGAAACTCATCACCCCTGGTGTCTTTGACCTCGTCAAGTTGCATCAGGATGGTGAAACTGCTTCTGGAAACTTCTACGGAGCATTTGGTCTGGCTCCGTTCCATGACTTCGATGCTGACATTTCTCAAGAAATCATAGATCAGCTTGCTGAAATTCGCGAGCTGCTGCTCAACAATGAACTTGATACAGGTTATCCCCTGGACTAACCTCTATCAAAGAGAAATCAAGCGGCGCGCTTAAAAAGCGCGCCGCTTTTCTTCAATATTCTAATGGTGCAGTTCAGCTATTATCTCCCTTTTACCTCATGTAAACGAGAGTAAGAGGAGGGACTTATGGCCTGAGCAGCTATGTCCAGGTTTGCTGTATACACATATTTTTCGCTTATAATACTTTTTATCTTTATTATGTATTCTCTCTTCGGCAACTCTCTGGGGAAAAAGAGATTCAGACTTATCTGCTTTGAAAATAGAAATACCAATAACCTGTGTGTGGGTTATGTTCCTGCAAACCGTTTCTAATACTCTCAAGGAGTAAACAGTGGCAGAACAATTCCAAACAGTGGATCCAATCATTACAGCTGATGCCTTATCTTCCAAGAGACGCTTACGTGATCTCCCCTGGTGGTTATTTGCGCTGTTCTTGATTGCGATCTATGTTTTTTTCGCAATTTCAGCCAACGAAGACTATAATGCGGCTTTTGTTTTCATCAAAACAGGGTTAATTATCACGATTAAAACGACTCTAATCTCTTATTCGATAGCTATTATTTTTGGCCTCTTGGCTGGATTAGGACGCATTTCAAAAAATGTAGTCATCAATAATATAGCGCGATTGTACGTAGAACTCATCCGGGGTATCCCGATTCTGGTTTTGATATTCTTTATCGCCCTGGTTGGTGTACCAGTTCTTGTGAATTGGTTAAATGATTTCGGTTTTTGGTTATCGGACAATGGTGTAGGGTTTTTTGGAAAATTATTTACTGCGGTAACTAATCAGGATATATCCATGATTACGCGGGCGATTATAGCCCTGGCAGTTACCTATGGCGCATATTTGGCGGAAATATTCCGGGCGGGAATCCAGTCCATTGTCAAAGGACAGATGGAAGCAGCCCGATCTTTGGGGATGAGCTATGGTCAATCTATGCGTTACGTCATTCTCCCCCAGGCAATCCGAAATGTGCTGCCGGCCCTTGGCAATGACTTCGTAGCCATGGTGAAGGACTCTTCCCTGGTGTCGGTGCTTGCTGTCCGGGATATCACCCAGGTTGCCAGATTATACGCGGGAAGCACATTCCGTTTCCGCGAAGCTTATATTGTTCTGGCAGTTATGTATCTCACAATGACTGTAATGCTGTCCCTGCTGGTTCAGCTTCTGGAAAGGCGGTTAAAAACCCATGAGTAATTCAGATCACATAATTGTAGTCAAGAATCTGCATAAACATTTTGGCACTATTAAAGCAGTTGATGGGGTAAGCATTGACATCGAACGGGGTAAAGTTGTGGTTGTAATTGGTCCCAGTGGTTCTGGAAAATCTACTTTGCTGCGCTGTATTAATCACCTGGAAGAACCCACTAGTGGAGAGATCTGGATAGATGGAGAAAAATTGACTCATGCAACAAAACAGATCAATGAAATCCGGGCGGAAATCGGAATGGTGTTTCAGCTCTTTAATCTCTTTCCTCATTTAACTGCTATGGAAAATGTTACCCTGGCTCAAAGAGTGGTCCGGCATCGATCCCAGGCAGAAGCTGAGCAAATTGCCATTGAAAAACTTCAGCGGGTCGGAATTCCAGAAAAAGCCGATTCTTATCCTGCCAATTTGTCAGGAGGTCAGCAGCAGCGTGTTGCTATTGCCCGGGCATTGGCAATGAATCCAAAGATTATGCTTTTTGATGAACCGACAAGTGCATTGGACCCGGAGATGATCAAGGAAGTATTGGACGTCATGATGGATTTAGCCCAGGAAGGCATGACCATGGTTTGCGTATCCCACGAAATGGGATTTGTTCGTTCTGCAGCGGATGAAGTGATTTTCATGGACTTCGGTAAGATTGTGGAACATACCACACCAGATGGTTTATTCAATAATCCCCAACACGACCGGACAAAGTTGTTCTTAAGCCAGATTTTGGAACATTAAGTTTTTAGATCAAAATGTTGGTCTGGTTGCCCTGGGTAACTATCTTTTCTCTGAAAAACAAGTAAGGATTTATTCATGATCAGAAATGATGGACGAAAAAATAACCAAATTCGTCCCGTGGAATTTGTGTTGGACTATGTTGATTATCCCGAAGGATCAGTTCTCATTTCTATTGGGAATACACGGGTCCTGTGCAATGTTAGTATTGAGGACCAGGTGCCGGCATGGATGGAGAAAAATGATTTACCAGGCGGCTGGATTACAGCTGAGTACGCACTTTTACCGCGGTCAACTACAATCCGGGTAAGAAGGGAAACTCAGGGTCTTAGCGGCAGAACCCAGGAAATCAAGCGGTTGATCGGAAGATCACTCCGGGCAGGATTTAATCTTGGCTTGCTGGGAAACAGGACATTCATTGTCGATTGCGATGTACTGCAGGCAGACGGCGGAACCAGAACCGCGTCCGTTACCGGCGGATATGCTGCTCTCTGCCTGGCTTTGAAGGACTTGGTGGAGGGAGGATCCATTTCATCTGAAGTGTTTTTATCTCCAGTGGCAGCAATTAGTGTTGGTATCCTTTCTGGCACTCCTGTCCTGGATCTAAATTATGCTGAAGACTCACAAGCCGAAGCAGATCTCAATGTTGTGATGAATCAAGCGGGGGAATTTATCGAAATTCAAGGTACCGGGGAAGGATCTACATTCTCGCGGGAAGTTCTGGATACGATGCTTGAGTATGCTGAATCAGGTATCCAGCAGTTGATCTCCAAACATATATCCGACATATTATAAAAAAACCCCCACAATCCGTTTCCGGCTGCGGGGGTTTTAGTTATTGGATTTAACATTTATTGCTACGGACCCACGGCTGGGGCGGGCTGCTGACTAGTCTGGAATTGAATATAATCAATCACTTCCTGAGGCAATACTGGTTCGCTTGGAACAAAGGAAATCCAGTCCTCATTTATTTCCACTTCGTACTCGAGCCTTTTTTCGATCATCCATTCAGAAAAAGCCTGGTTTCGTAGATTTTCTAATGCCGCTTCATCAATTGGCATTTGTTCTTTGCCGAGGGCCTGCAGAATGTGCCAGCCGAAATCGGTTTGAACTGGATCACTGATTTCACCCACTTCAAGCGCAAAGGCAGCTTCTTCAAAGGGCTGAACCATCATACCGAGGGCAAACCAACCCAAATCTCCTCCGTTGTCTTTGTTGGTTTCGTCTGAGGAATATTCTGCTGCCAGGACGACAAAATCCTGCCCGTCAGCCAATTTGTCAGTGACTTCCAGGGCGGTTAGTTCATCTTCAACAAGAATATGACGAACCCATATCTGCTCCTGAGTCTGAGTAATATCCGCTGACAAGATATTCATCAATTCTTTCCTGACGAGATACATTCCTACCATGTCCCGGAAAGTCTGCTCTTTGATCTCTTCATTGGTTAGTACATCCATGTAATTCTGATAGTTTACTTCATAAAGGTCCAGGGTGTACTCTGTGGGTATTAGCAGCGGAGTTGCAGTAGGATCTGGTTCGCCTTCCGGGGCTTCCTCAATCTGGGGAGTATTTGTCGGCAAAGTGCTTTGATTTTCTTCCTGATCCTCTTCAGGTGAATCTGTTGGGGGGACAAGTGTCATCTGCAGAGAGGTCATTGTAGAAGTCGGAAGCGGTTCATTGATGGGGATAGGTGTTGGAGTCCCTTCGGGGAAGTAGCCGAAAACTGACCTGATTTCCTGATCAATTTGAGCTTCATCCACTTCGATTCCCATTTTTTCAGCTTCCGCAAGGATTATGAGATCGTCGGATATGGTTTGAATCACTTCTTCCCCGATTAAAAGAGGTTGTGAGAGCTGTGTGGTAGCCAATATTATCTGCTGTTCAAAATAGGCAAATATATCTGGCGTTCCGCCTAAACTCTGGACAAATTCAATCAACTGATAGGTTTGATTGATAATCTGAAATCTTTGATACCGGACCCGTTGTTCAAATTCAACAACATTAACATTCCTGGAGTCCAGTTGAACGATAGGTGTTTTTGGTTTCAGGACATATTTGTCCAGCACACCATAGGCAACCAAACTGAAAACAGCAACCAGGACCACTATTGTGGATATGATGATAGTCCTTTTTTGAAGGTCTTCTTTTTCTTTCTGAGCAACAAACTTATTTTTTCGAGGCATGATAGTTTCCGTTTTTTTTACTAGAGAGTAATTAATAGCTGAAGGTTATCCTAGCGGAGGGATTCTCCTGTAAAGGGAAGAAGAGCCAGGTGGCGTGATCGCTTGATTGCCCTGGCCAGCTGCCGCTGATGTTTCGCGCAGGTGCCGGTCTGTCGCCGGGCCCGGATTTTTCCGTGATCGCTCACAAATCGGCCCAGTGTCTCAATATCTTTATAATCAATGGTCATTTTAGGGTTTGCACAAAACCTGCATTCTCTTTCCCTATGATATTTCTCTCTGTCGTAACGTTTTCTCTCTCTCTCTGCCATTATCAACTCCTTAAAAGTAGTTTATATCTAGTTCAAATTAAAAGGGATATTCATCCTCTGAAAAGGTGCCTTCGCCAGGCTCTGATTCCAGTTCTCCGGATTTGCTGTCCAGCATGAGCATTTCCTGGGCGATCACTTCCACTGTTGAATGATTGCCGCCTTCCTCATCCTGCCACTGCCGGGTATGTAGACGTCCCTCAATGTATACTTGCTGTCCTTTGGTAAGGTATTGGTTGCAAATCTCTGCCAGCTTTCCCCAGGTGACTACATTAAACCATTCGGTTTCTGACTTTTTCTCACCATCTGCTGACTTCCAGCTGCGGTTCGCGGCCAATTGAAATTTGGTTAATGGACGACCTGATGGTGTATAGCGCATCTCAGGTTCATGGCCCAATCTTCCAATGAGCATTACTTTATTCAGACCTCTGGTCATAGAATGGCTCCTTAACGAAGAAAAATCTAACCAGCTGCTTTTTCTATCCAAATACAGGAGCAGGTATAACCTGCTCCTGGTGAATTAGTCATCCCGATTGATAATCAGGAAGCGCAATATGGATTCTTGAAGGCGGAAATTGTGTTCAAGAGTAGCAACTGCAGATGGTTCCAGTTTTAAATTGAAAAGGAAATATTGGCCTTCTTTGTGTTTGTCGATCAAGTAGCTGAACTTTTGTCTTCCCCACTCTTCAAAAGATTCAATGGATCCCCCTGTATCAGTTATCCAGCTCTTTACTTTTTCTACAATTTCAGCTGTTGCTTCTTCTTCAAATTCCGGGGTAACGATTATGACGAGTTCGTAGTCTCGCATCATATCCTCCTTTCCTCGGGCTTGTCTCCAGACAGTGTGGTCAGCACGCCGGAAACGGAAAGTAAATTGGTTAGGTGACCGAGGGAGAGTTTAGCATAGATGGAAGTATTTGGGAAGGGTGAACAGGTGGTAAGAAATCCGGTAGATAATAGTTTCACCAGGACTGGTTTCCGGGGTGGGGAAGATTGATAAAGTCTCTACCGGGAGCTGCAATAATAGAGGAAATCTGTAATAAGGATTAGGTTCCTGGAGTTCTTAACCTGGTAGAGGCGGGAGTTTTGCCATGCCGAAATTTTGGGCAGCACGAGTTGTGATTTGGCGCATTTCATCGCGGGTGGATTGATCCAGGGTTGGCTCTTCATAACTGGCAATCAGTGTATTGACCTGGTCTTTTGCCCGATCCCAGCTGTTTAGTGCCCCGTTTCTTTCCCATTCTTCTGCTGTTTGGCGGTCGATAATGGGAGAGGGATAATAAAATTCATCTTTGAACCAGCGATGAGTATGATCGTGGATGATGAACTCTGATTGGTGACCAACTTCCCGGATCAGATCCAGGGCAATGGGATTATCCCTAATCTGAATACCCCGGCTGAGATGTTTTGCAATCCCGATAATATCAGCGTCAATAACTAATTTTTCAAGGCTCTGGCAGTTTTCAAAGGCCATCATGCCGGCACCGGAAACCATGTTTACGCCGGACAGGGCAGCCAGGATAGTTCCAGCAGAAGTTTCCAGCCCACATTGGGCATCTACAACCTTTGCATCAGACATGCCGAGGTAGGCTTGAGTTGGCAGCTGCAGAGCCTGTCCGATTTGCGCATAGGCAACATCAATCATCCAGGTACCTACAGCTCCCATCGGAGTTGTGCTGTTTTTCATATCGAAGATAGCTGGAGATCCACCCCAGACTATCCTTGCTCCTTCTCCTGCCAATTGAGCAATTGTTATCCCGCTTAAACATTCTGCTGTATGCTGGACAACCGCGCCGGCCAAAGTTACCGGAGAAGTCGCTCCTGCCATGGGCATGGGTACTATCTGGAGTGGAATTTCGAACCTGGCACAATCGATTAAATTCTGGCAGGTTTGATTGCTCCATTTTAGAGGAGGGGAGGGGCAGACATCAAAGATAGCCAGCGGTTTTTTTTGAAGGTTCGTTAATCCGCCTGCAGCTGTAACCAGAAGATTCTTCATAATCTCCCAGGTATCAATTCGGAAAGCGCCGGTAACGATTGGCTTGGACATGTAATTTAATGCCAGGTACAGACGGTATAAATCTTTAATTTCCTCTGTTACATCTGAACAGACTAAGGCCGTGCTCTGGGCATCTATTTGGGGAAGCATCTCAACTAATTTTATAAATTGGATAAAATCTTCAGTTACCGCCTCACGAGCTCTCTGGGTTCCCCGATCAAGGATAGTAAGGGCTGATGAGCCGGGATTAAAATGGACTTGACTTGATCCGTACTGAATAATTGGATCTCCCCTGAGATTGTAAAGAGCAAAGGAATTTGGACAGCTCTCCAACGCACTCCGGACGATTTTTTCAGGAATTCTAACGACCTGGCTGTTAAGGTCTGCTTTAGCTCCAGCTGCAAGGAGCAGCTCCTTGCCATCCTGATTGTGAAGTTCAATCCCGGGATTTTCCAGCAAGGCGAATCCCTCATCGATGATTTTTTGAACTGTCTCACTTGTGAGAAGATTGAGTGAAGGTCTCATCTGAGTTTCTCCTGCTGCTATAGAAAACCCCAGCCGGTTTGTTCAGCTGGGGTGGTTTGGATACTATTGGTTATAACACAGCTTAATGAGTTCGTGGTTATCTGAGTTTCGAACACTGGATATGCTGATTTAGTACAAACCCCAATCCACAGGGTCATCTTCCATAAAGGAGCGGTCCCAGAACTCCCGACCCATCTCAATTGATGTTGGTATTCCAAGGACTTCTTCTGTTTTGCTGCGGCAAGCTTCCATTAACTGTGGGGCGTAAGGACAAAATGGAGTGGTAAAAATCATAGTAACGAGAGCTTTATCATCCTGGATTTGCACATCTCTAACCAGCCCTAATTGAATGATATTCATCCCCAGTTCCGGGTCCATTACGTTCTGCAGCCCTTGATGAAGTGTATCGGCCAGTTCTGGAATTGTACTCTTTAATTGCCAATTTTCTAACGACATTGTTATCCTTGTTCAGTGGGTTTTTTAATCAGGTACTTACACTGTTTATCTCCTTCGAGAATGCATTCAATCCGCACTGGTGTTGAGGAGATAAAATGGGTGATTAATTCCTTGTCAACTGCACAAATCTCAGGATAATCTTCCCCAACATGATGGTAGGGACAGCTTGCTCCTACCAGATGATAATAGCCTTCTTCTTCCTGCAAATTGATTGTATATCCTTCTGCTGTTAACACTTCCTGAAGAAGTTGAAGTCGTTCTTCCAGCGTTAGATTCTCCAGGTTGACGTCCTTAGTAAGTTCACCGGCAATTTCTCTGGCCAGATTCTGGAATATTTCACCGAGTTCCTTCTCAGAGAGGTTAGCTTTTAACTGCTGCAGCAAATGAAGGGATAATTGCAAGTACCGTTGGGGGAACTGCTCCATACCCTTGTTGGTTAAGCTGTATACCAAACGGGGTCTTCCGACTCCGTGCCGTTCTTCTTCTGACTGAATTAAACCCTCCGCTTCCAGTTTAGTGATATGATGACGAACTGAAATAGGATTAATATCCACAGCTTCAGCTAAATCATTCACAGTTCTCCGTTGATGAAGGAGAAGGGCTCGAAGAACTCCATTTCGGGTGTTATTAATCATTGAATTTTCACAGGTATATTTAACCTTTCATAAAAAGTCTAACATCGAAGGAAATAAATGTCAATAATTTATATGATAATTATCTTAAATATTGACTTATCAGGGGAATTATGCTACAATTTGCCCTGTCGAAAAAATGGGTAAAATACCAAAAATCAATGATTGGAGCGGTTATAAATGTCTGAGTTGGTTATTAATAATCTCCAAGTAAGTGTTGAAGATACTGAAATATTAAAAGGCGTGAATCTCACAATAAAATCAGGTGAAGTTCATGCAGTCATGGGGCCTAATGGGACGGGAAAGTCAACCCTGGCATATGCATTAATGGGTCACCCCAAGTACAAAATTACAGAGGGAGAGGCAACTCTGGATGGAAAGGATTTGTTGGATTTGGATCCAAACGAGCGCTCCAAGCTGGGATTATTCCTGGCCTTTCAATATCCAGTTGCCGTGCCAGGAGTATCGGTTGCTAACTTCTTGCGGACAGCCATTAATGCCCATCGGAAAGGACAGAATCCTGAAGATAAAGGCATCTCGATTCCTGATTTCAGAAAAAAACTAAAAGAAAAAATGGCCCTCCTTGACATGGATGAATCTTTTGCCGGAAGGTATCTAAATGATGGTTTTTCCGGGGGAGAGAAAAAGAGGGTTGAGATTTTGCAGATGGCCACTCTGGAACCCAAGATTTCTATTCTGGATGAAACTGATTCCGGATTAGACATTGATGCCTTGAAGATCGTGGCCCATGGGATCAAAGCTGTCAACAAAAAAGACCAGGGCATCTTGGTAATTACCCATTATCAGAGAATATTAAATTACATCACACCAGATTTTGTTCATGTGATGTTGAATGGCAGGATTGTTGAATCTGGCGGCCCTGAGCTGGCTCTCCGCTTGGAAGAAGAGGGGTATGAGTGGTTGCGGGAGAAGCACGCCGTATAGGTTTCTTTTTAGAAGGCGCTTTCCTTCGTTAAATTTTAGGAGTATTTCTCATGCCGAATGACGAGAAATTGATTGAAAGTATTGGTGATTATAAGTATGGATTCAGTGATCCTGAAGTCCATGTATTTAAAAGCAGGAAAGGATTGGATCAGGGTGTAGTAGAAGAGATATCCCAGATGAAAGGCGAACCGGAATGGATGCTCAAGTACCGGTTAAAAGCATATGAGCACTTTAAAAAACGGCCAGAGCCAACCTGGGGTCCTGATCTTTCGGATCTGGACCTGAAGGATATCTATTATTATGTAAAACCAACCGAGAAAGAAGAATCATCCTGGGATGATATTCCTGATTCAATAAAGAATACTTTTGATCGGCTGGGAATTCCAGAAGCAGAGCAAAAATTTCTGGCTGGAGTGGGTGCTCAATATGAATCAGAGATGATTTACCACAGTATCCAGGAACAGCTGGCAGAGCAGGGCGTTTTATTTAAAAGTATAGAAAATGGCCTTCGGGAACATCCCGAACTATTCCGGGAATATTTTGGCAAAATCATTCCCTTTACCGATAATAAATACGCTGCCCTTAACAGCGCTGTTTGGTCGGGAGGCTCATTTGTTTACATACCACCGGGTCTTAAAGTGGATTTGCCGCTCCAGGCTTATTTCAGGTTGAATGTTGCCAATATCGGGCAATTTGAAAGATCCCTGATCATCGCTGATGAAGGTTCCCAGGTTCATTATGTGGAAGGTTGCACAGCACCTACGTATACAACCAATTCTCTTCACAGCGGGGTGATTGAAATTGTTGTGAAAAAGGGTGCCCGGATCCGCTATACTACTATCCAGAACTGGTCAAATAACGTTTATAACCTGGTGACTCAGCGGTCTCGTGTGGAAGAAAATGGGACCATGGAATGGGTAGACGCCAATCTGGGATCGAAAGTAACTATGAAGTATCCCTCCTGCATGCTGGAAGGAAAGGGAGCTCATGGAGAGATTCTTTCGATTTCTTTTTCAGGCAAAGGGCAGCGGCATGACACCGGCGGCAAAATCATTCACCTGGCGCCGGATACGACCAGCAAGATCGTTTCAAAATCCATCAGTAAAGATGGCGGGAGAGCTTCTTACAGAGGATTAATACGGGTAAATAAGGGCAACACCAATGTCAAATCCAATGTTGTCTGTGATGCTCTTCTCCTGGATGAAACTTCGCGCTCTGATACTTATCCCTATATTGAGGTCGATGAACAAGATGTCAACATAGGACATGAAGCTACTGTATCCAAAGTGGAAGATGAACAGCTTTTTTATCTGATGAGCAGGGGTTTAACTGAAGAAGAAGCAACTGGTATGGTTGTTTCGGGGTTTATTGAGCCTCTGGTAAAAGAACTACCGATGGAATACGCGATAGAAATGAACCGTTTGATCCAGCTTCAAATGGAAGGATCAATTGGCTGATGAAGGAATATTATGGCAAGAAAACAACCTAAAAAGGGATTCGATTTTTCCCGCGATATGATTGCGGATTCTGATAAGGTTCCTGCCCTCTTGCGGGAATTTCGTTCCGATGCCTGGAACGCTTATCAGGACCTGCCATTTCCAACCCTGAAAGATGAAGCTTGGCGCAGAACATCCCTTTCAGGATTTGATTTTAATAAGATTCAATTGCCAAATGGTAAAGCGGTTCCCGAGAATATCACCGGCAGTATTCTTACAGAAAGTATCCTGGCAAAAAAATCAATTGCCACTCTCAGCCCGGCGGGAGTGGAGATTAATCAAACTGCAAAACTTAAAAAGCAGGGTGTGATTTTCTCAAGCCTTACTGAAGCGGCAGAAAAGCATCCTGACTTAGTGAAAAAAGTTCTGGGAAAGATTGTATCTCCCCGCGACGGGAAATTTGCTGCAGCAACAGCAGCTTTTGCTAATCATGGAATTTTCATTTATGTTCCAAAGGGCATTCAGGTCGATGAAACGCTATTTAGTATTGGGTTTGCCCCCTGGGAAGGAACAGCACATTTTTTCCAGTTCCTGGTTTATCTGGAGGAAGGATCCTCTTTGACCTATATCCATGAATCGTTTTCTCCTGAGAAAAATTCTCAACCCTCTCTTAGTGGAGAAAATGTAGAGATATTCGTTGGTAAAAACGCCAACCTGAAAATTGCTGAAATTCAGTCTTACGGCGATCAAGTATGGAGCTTTGGTCATAAAAAAGCCCTTGTTGATCGGGATGGATACCTGGAATGGGAAATTGCAGCCCTGGGTTCATCCTTGTCTAAGCATTTCATTACAGTGGACTTAATTGGTCAAGGCGCTGAAGGAAGAGTGTCCGGCATGTTTTTTGCGGACCAGACGCAGCATCTTTCCTATAATACACTGCAGCGTCATCTTGCTCCCCGGACTACCAGCGACCTGCTCTTTAAAGGTGCGTTAGACGGGAAAAGCCGTTCGGTTTGGCGAGGGATGATCTACGTTGCTCCTGGAGCGCAGTATATAGACGGCTACCAGGCAAACCGAAATTTACTCCTTAATTCAAACGTCAGAGCTGATTCCATTCCTGGATTGGAAATCCTGAACAATGATGTTCGCTGTACCCACGGTTCTACAGTAGGAAAAATTGACCCGGAGCAGCTCTTTTATCTCCTTTCCCGGGGAATTCCCCGGCATGAAGCAGAACAGTTGGTTATCCAGGGCTTCTTTGATGATATCTTTTCCAGGTTTCCTTTGCAGGAAGTAGGCGAACAGATCTGGAATAAAATTAAAAATAGATTTTCGCTGAAGTAATACTGTGGTTTTTCGGCAGTACTATTCACTTTTCAGAGAAGCCTGATAGAATTGGTTTTTATTACAAATTGTTTGGAGGATACCTTGGCAACTATTCCTTTTTCAGCACCGCCTGCAGATGATATGATTTTTGAAATAGGCGACCATGTAGAAGTGCTTTGTGATCATGATTTTGAGGATGGCCGTGTCCGCGATTGGCTGGATGGAGTGGTCGTAAAGAGGGGACATAAGAAAGTAGCAGTACAATTCCATAAGAATGTGTACTTGACTGATGGGTGGATGGTACCTGATCGGGTTTTATGGTGTGCAGTAACCTCACAAAATATCCGAAAACCGGTAAAGAAACGCCGGACAAAATCATAAATAGTATTTAAATTGAATATTGATTTGGAGCTGGTATTCCATGACTGCTAAAACGACAACAGGTTTTGATGTTCAGCAGGTCCGGAAGGATTTTCCTGTGCTATCAAGAGAAGTCCGGCCTGGAGTTCCGCTGATTTATCTGGATTCAGCTGCAACAAGCCAGAAACCTGAAGTCGTATTGCAAGCGATGAGTGCCTATTACCGGGAAAATAACGCAAATATTCATCGGGGCATACACCAACTTGCCGAAGAAGCTACTCACGCTTACGAAACAGCTCGTGAAAAGATTGTCAGGTTCATTCATGCTCCCTCTACTGAGCAGCTGATATTCACTCGTAATACAACTGAAGCAATTAATCTGGTCGCATTTTCCTGGGGAAGGAACAACTTGTCTGCGGGTGATCATATTCTGTTGACAGAGATGGAACATCATTCCAATCTTGTTCCCTGGCAGCTGCTAGCGGCAGAGATGGACCTGGTTTTGGATTTTATTCCCGTGACGCCGGAAGGAGTCCTGGACCTTGACGAGTACCAAAAGCTGTTAAAAAATAACCCGAAGCTGCTTGCCCTTACTCACATGTCGAATGTTCTGGGAACAATAAACCCCTTAAAAGAGATCATACGCGATGCGAAATCTATTGGTGCTGTCACCCTGGTTGACGGAGCGCAATCCGTACCTCATTTCCCTGTAAACGTGGTGGATCTAGAAGCTGATTTTTATGCATTTTCAGCTCATAAAATGTGCGGACCAACAGGCATTGGAGCACTTTATGGGCAAAAGGATTTACTGGAAAAGATGCCTCCGTTTCTGGGTGGAGGAGAGATGATCAAGCGGGTAGAACTGCGGTCATTTAAAGCAAATGATTTACCGCATAAATTTGAAGCAGGAACACCGGCGATTGCCGAAGCGGTAGGCTTTGGCGCGGCGGTTGATTATCTCCTGGAATTGGGGATGGATAAAATTGAGGAACACGAACGTCTGCTGACAAACTATGCGATGGAAAAATTAGCGGAGATTCCAGATCTTACTGTTCTGGGTCCTCCAGCAGAGAAAAAGGGTGGTGTGATTTCTTTTTATCTCAACGATATTCATGCTCATGATGTTGCCCAAATTATGGATGGTTCTGGTATTGCTATCCGGGCTGGACATCACTGTGCGCAGCCTCTCCATATTAAATTTAACATTCCGGCGACTGGAAGAGCAAGTATGTATCTCTATAATACGTTAGACGAAGTGGATAGATTTGTCGATGGAATCCAGAAAGTTAAGGATATCTTCAAGTAAGGCGAGGGGATAGGATAAAAAATGGAAGATTTTTACCGGGAAATCATTATCGATAGGTATAAAACTCCTCACTTTAGAGGAGAGCTAGAGCCCAACGATATTACCTATGAGGATGACAATCCAGCTTGCGGAGACCATATCCGGATTGATGTCCGAATAGATGAGAATCAGGTCGTGACTGAGGCAGCTTTCAGCGGTGAAGGCTGCGCAATTTCCCTGGCGTCTGCCGATTTGCTGTTGGAATCGATTATTGGTAAATCCCTTGAGGTTGTTAAGGAATTGGCAAAAGAAGATATCCTGGATATGCTTGGAATCGAATTGGGACCGGTGCGGTTAAAATGCGCCCTTCTACCTTTGAAAGTACTAAAAGCAGGAGTCTACGGTATCGGGGGGGATGATTCTAAAGAGTGAAATTGTCCAAGTTGCAGAGTTGGAAATAAAAACCTCATCCAATAAAAGTGAGATTTTTCTTGTTGTTTTAGCGGACCGCTTTGCTATTTTGTTAGATACCCGTTTCTCCTCCCGTATTCCAGCTTATAATCAAAATTGAAGAATTTCATGGCCCTGTCTGCGGGTTTTGGTAAGGTATAATCAGGAAGGATTTTAAGGAGAACGGAAGATGCCGTTTATAATTGGTGAGAATGTTGGTCCTTATCGATTAATCGATAAGCTTGGGAAAGGGGGAATGGCCACGGTTTTTAAAGCCTACCATCCCAGCCTTGATCGATATGTCGCCATTAAGGCGCTGCATCCCGCATTCATGGAGCATCCCGGTTTTATTGACAGGTTCCAGCGGGAAGCGAAAGTAGTCGCAAAGCTTGACCATCCGAATATTGTCCCCATTTTTGATTTCTCAGAACACGAAGATCGACCTTACCTGGTTTTGAAATATGTCCAGGGTGAGACATTAAAAGCACGTTTGGAGAAATCTAAACTGACTTACAAAGAGTCCAGGCATATTTTTCGTGTAATTTCATCCGCCCTGGCTTATGCTCATCAGGAAGGTGTGCTGCATCGTGATATAAAACCATCCAATGTGCTAGTAGAAAAAAGCGGACAAGTTTACCTGGCTGATTTCGGATTGGCCAGGATGACAGAAACCAGTCAGACAACTCTCTCAGGCCAGATGATGATGGGAACTCCGCACTACATATCTCCCGAACAAGCCAAGGGAATGGGAGGTTTGGATAGCGGTACTGATATATATTCTTTAGGGGTGATGATGTACGAACTGCTGGTGGGGGAGGTTCCCTTTCAAGCGGATACGCCATTTTCTGTCATTCATGATCATATTTACAGTCCCCTGCCATTGCCCCGGGACATGAATCCTGACCTGAATGAGGATATCGAGCGGGCAATCCTGAAATCTTTGGCAAAGAAAAGAGAGGATCGGTACAAGAATGTTTCCGAGATGATGGCTATGTTCTTAAAAGCGTTTGATACGCTGATAGTTGAACATCCTTCGGATGGGGAAGCTCCTACGCTGATGCTTAACTCTGATACAAGGCAGATTGCCACCCAGAGAGCTGTTGAGGCAGAGGAAGAGAATTCAGCTGTTACGGCAGGAACAGCTGATTCAGTTGTTGGAGAAAAGACTAGAAAAAAGGGAATTCCAGGCTGGATCTGGTGGATGGCAATTCCCGCTTCATTAACCCTCTGTTTGGGAACGATGGTGATTACCAATGCGCTGGAACCGCCGGGACCGGATTTAATTTCAGCAGAAAAACTGACTCAGGAAGCAAATATTAAATCCGAGCCGGTTTTTGGGGAGATACAATCCCTTAATCAGCTAATCAGAGAATTTCCGGATGATCCCTTCTACCGTTATCAATTGGGGGTCGCTTATCTGGAAGCGGATCGGCCGCAATTAGCCCGGGAGGCCTTCCAGAAGGCCTATATGCTGGCAGAAGGAAATCCAGAGATTATCATTGAATTGGGAGATAGGCTAACCGATATTGATATTTGGACCTACGCGGCTTATAGCTATCTCATGGCCGACCAAACAGGATCTCCACTCGGTCCTGAGGAAATGAAGAATAAGATCAGTGAGGCCCTGTATTATGCGGCATTCGAAGAAATTTCCCATGAAGTATTGTCTAATCCGGAGATAAATCTTGATCCTTCGCTTCGTCAATTGCTGGAAGCCCGCAGAGCACTGCTCACAGGCAAAACTGATGTGGCTGAACGCCTGGCAGATCAGGTGATGCGGGAAAGACCGGATTTGTTAGAAGTCTATCTGATTAAATCAGATATTCTATTTGCCCAGGGGCGTTATGAGGAGGCCAGAGATTTATTGCTGGATCTTGAGCAAATTGAAAATCTGCCCCTGTGGATCCAGGAAGCGTTAAGGCTGCAGCCAGATCAGTAAAAACTGTCAAGCAAACTGAATATGGAGGAAGAATGCGGGTACCATGTGTTGCTGGAAATTGGAAAATGCATAAAACTGTGGAAGAATCGGTTATTTTGGTAAAAGAACTACTGCCAGGATTAGAGGGAATTAACGGGGTTGAGAGCATTATCTGTCCGCCTTTTACGGCGCTAGCTCCTATCGCAGAACTGATCCGGGACACAACCATTCACCTGGGAGCACAAAATTTGTATTGGGAAGATAATGGTGCGTTTACTGGAGAGATATCTCCCCTCATGCTTGCTGAATTAGCGGAGTATGTGATCATCGGCCATTCTGAAAGACGGGCATATTTTAATGATACTGATGGGAATGTAAACAAAAAGATTCTAGCAGCCCTGGCTGCTGGTCTAAAGCCGATTTTGTGTGTGGGTGAAACACTTGAGGAAAATGAATCAGGAAAAACAGGTGATGTGGTCAAACGGCAGATTTCTGCTGGATTGAAGGGCGTTAGTGAAGAACAAATGGCTCAACTGAAGATTGCCTATGAGCCTGTTTGGGCAATTGGGACCGGGAGAGCAGCCACACCTGAGGGCGCTAATCAGGTAATCAAGGAATTTATTCGGGAAGAAATAGCCCAGCTGTGGACTTCGGGACTGGAAGAAAAAGTTCCTGTTCTTTATGGGGGATCAGTAAAACCTGCTAATGCGAAGGAATATTTTATGCAGCCGGACATCGATGGGGCACTTGTCGGCGGCGCAAGTTTAAAAGCGGATGCTTTTATCCAGATAACTGAAGCCGCTGCCTAATTCATCATAATTAAACCCGTTGAAAATAAAAGAAGGCTCCCAGTATTTTGGGAGCCTTTGCTTATTATTAGATTTGACGTGTTCAACAGGTTTATCCCGTTCCGAACTGCCGGTCACCCGCATCACCTAACCCGGGGACGATATAGCCATGCTGGTTAAGTTTTTTATCAATCACTGCCAGGTGTAGAGGGACATCGGGATGGGCTTCCTGCATTGCCTGCACACCCTCAGGGGCGGCCAGGATACCCACAAATTTTATTCGCTGCACACCCCACTCTTTGAGAATATCCACGGTAGCTACAGCAGATCCACCGGTAGCGAGCATTGGATCCAGCACAAGACAAACTGAAACGGTAGGTTCAAGCGGCAATTTATTATAGTATTGAACAGGTTGCAGAGTTTGTTCATCCCGGTAGAGACCGATATGCCATACTTCAGCGGACGGCATTAACCCCCAGATACCTTCAACCATACCTAACCCCGCCCTGAGTATAGGGACAAGTCCGATCGGTTGTTTGAGTTCCACTCCGGCAGCTTCTCCCAGTGGGGTTTCAACTACCTTGGAGGCAACTTCTAAATCGGCAGTAGCTTCGTAAGCCAGCAGGGCAGAAATTTCGCGGATTAATTCCCGGAATTTCTTTGGGTCGGTGGATTTGTCTCGCAATCTGGCTAACTTATGGGCAACTAGCGGGTGACTGGACTCATATATATTGGGCATATTTTATCTCCATGGATTGTCCGCTTACCGTAAGATGAATGTCTTGGGGTGTGATCTCACTTTTGCTGATTATATCCTCTAGTCTTGAATTTGGACACTTTCCTACGCAATTGGGTCTGACTTCGGTATAATCTTAGGCATGAATGATAAAAAACCAGATCGAATGGTAGATTCAGATCCAAAACCGGAGGACCAGCAGGATTACGCACTGCGTCCAAAAACCCTGGCTGGCATGATTGGACAGGATAATATCCGGGAGAATCTTGAGATTTTGATTTCTGCTGCAAAGCACAGAGAGGAGGCACTTGATCATGTCCTCTTCTATGGACCTCCCGGGTTGGGAAAAACCACCCTGGCACACATCCTGGCAAATGAAATGGGTGTTAATATCAAAATTACTTCAGGTCCAGCTGTGGAAAGGGCCGGAGATTTAGCGGCGATTTTAACTAATCTGAATGAGGGAGATATCCTATTTATTGATGAAATTCACCGCCTGGGCAGGGCTGTTGAAGAAATTCTATATCCGGCGATGGAAGATTATTCGCTGGATATCATAATCGGGAAAGGTCCTTCAGCCAGGTCTGTCAGGTTAAAATTGCCGCGCTTCACCATTGTTGGCGCAACTACACGCCTGGCTTTAGTCACAGCGCCGCTCAGAGCCAGGTTTGGAGCGGTCTACCGGCTGGATTACTATACCTCTGAAGCAATCAACGAGATAATACGACAGGCTTCTAAGCGGTTGGAGGTTCCTTCAGATGAGAAGGGAATAACCGAGATTGCCTCACGGTCCCGTGGTACACCCCGGGTGGCTCTCCGGCTGTTAAGGCGGGTGAGAGATTATGCGCAGGTCAGGGGAGAGGGAGTAATTACTCCGGATATATCCAAGAAAGCCCTCATTTTATTAAGTATTGATGAGCAAGGGCTGGATATAATGGATCGCCGGGTCCTGCAAGCGATTGTGGTCAAGTACCAGGGCGGCCCGGTTGGACTGAAAACCATTGCGGCATCTATCAGGGAAGACCCCGATACTATAATGGATGTTGTTGAGCCGTATTTGCTCCAACTGGGGTTTATTCAGCGGACTTCCCAGGGCAGGGTAGCCACCCAGCAGGCTTATATTCATTTAGGGTTGGAACCTCCTGCAGACACAGCACAACCCAGATTGATCACGTAGGGAAACCCCATGGATTTTATGAATATTGCCCGGGTCCTGGCTGTATTCGGCTTAGGCTTATTGATTACCGCTGGTGTCTTTTACCTTCTCGCCCAGTTGAACCTGCCTTTTGGGAATTTGCCTGGTGATTTTGTCATCAAACGGGAAAACTTTACCTGCATTGTTCCCTTAATTTCCTCTCTGATCCTGTCCATTTTATTAACAATACTCATTAATCTACTAGTAAAAAAGTAAATATACCAGAAGAGCAATTGCGCTTTGAAAACTTCAGATTTTTATTATCATTTGCCGAAAGAATTTATTGCCCAAAAACCGGTTCATCCCCGGGATTCTTCGCGTTTATTGATTTACAATCGGGCATCCGGTGAAGTAAGCCATAAACATTTTATTGATCTTGTTAAAACATTAAACTCAGATGATTTACTGGTTCTAAATCGCACCAGAGTAATTCAAGCCCGCTTGTTTGGCAAGAAAATACCCACCGGGGGAAAGATTGAACTGCTGCTATTACGTGAGATGGGAGAAGGGCGCTGGCAGGCAATGGTCGGCGGGAAGGGTTTGATTCCTGGTATCCGGATAAAAATTAATGAGGGTCCTGAGGCAGCCGTCAAGGAAGATCTGGGGGGACCGTTGCGTCTGATCGAGTTCCAGGAGCCCATCCTGCCATATCTAAATCGAATTGGAAATGTTCCACTTCCCCCCTATATCCACGAATCGCTAAAAGAACCCGAACGCTATCAAACAATTTATGCCAGGGAAACCGGGTCAGCTGCGGCGCCGACAGCTGGCTTACATTTTACAACGAAACTGTTCCATACGATTCAGGAGCAGGGAGTGAGGATTGCTGAAGTCACACTTCATATTGGATTGGACACTTTTGCGCCGGTAAACGAAGAAAATCCCAGGGATCACATCATTCACAGAGAATGGTGTCAGCTCCCGGAAGGTACCGCTTCGGTAATTAATAGCACTCGAGAAAAGAAGGGCAGAATCATTGCGGTTGGGACAACCTCGGTGAGAACCCTCGAAACCGCAGCCCGGGCGTCCAAAAACCCTGATATTATTGAACCTTATGAAGGAGAAACAGGGCTGTTTATTTTACCCGGGTATAAATTCCAGGTGGTAGACTGCATGTTGACCAACTTTCACTTGCCCGAATCAACCTTATTAATGATGGTGAGTGCATTTGCCGGCAGGAAAAATATTTTGGAGTTATACGAGACGGCAATGCAAAAAGGGTACAGATTTTATTCTTTTGGGGATGCAATGCTGTTAGAGTAAAGAATCCCTTCAGAGATGATTATCCAGAAAGACGAAAATTACTGCTTTGGAATTGGCGCAAAATAGGCAGGAATAGATAAAATTACTATTTGATAAAACGGACCCCGCTGATTCCCGGCGGAGGAGGAAACAATGAAAAAGAGGAATATTTTTCTGATAATAGCTGCCCTCTTGATTTCAAGTATGGCCTGCCTGTTTGGTTCCTCAGAACCACAACCAACCCCGGATATTGATGCGATGACTACTTCTGTGGCGGCAACCCTGAGGGCGCAAAATGACCAGGCGCCTACCCGTACACCGGAAGAAGTGGTTGAAACCCCTGCTTGTTTACCTCTTCATCCTGGAAGGCAGGTACTTGATCTTCCGAGCGGGTTCACAGCGGGCGTAGATGTTTCAGCAATTAGTTTTTATGATACGGAAGGGAATCTGCTGGGTGAAAAACAAACACCCGGGTTAACGAGAGTCCGTTTGAACCAAGTTCACATAGCTGGAGGGATTTCCAACGGAATTTCCGGTGTGCCGCTCCTGTATGCCAGCTCGGAATATCAAGGTATCATCAAAGCAAATATTGGCTCAAATATTTTCCAGATGGATTCTTCAGGAGAGGTAGTAGCACTCTCTGGGGCTGAAGGTGTTTTTACAATTATTTCCTACAGCGCAGCTGAGTATACCGATGAGGGGTACTTAACCACAATAAAAACAGGAGAGATGGGAGAACTCGCGGCCATAACTCCTCAATTAACCAGGTTGGAGGATGACGTCTTTGTCTACAATCCCCTGGCTGTCCATGTGATTGAGGGGCAAAATCAAGGAACGTGGTTTACTCTATTGAAGTACAAGATGAGTGATTTTGCATACATGCCTTATAACGGCTTATTTTATTATGATATCTCACAAAACCAGGTAACTGAATATCTCAGCACTGATTACCGGATAAAGGGAATTTCTCCTGACCAATCCCTGGTGGCATTTGGAAATGCGCTGGATTCCGACCCTGACGCTGATCTGCCCCATTTTATTGTTAGAGATTTGGTTAGCTGCCAGGAATGGATTTTTCCCTGGAACGAATCCAGCATTCGCGGAGGTGGAGGGGTTGCATTTTCGCCAGATAATCAATATATTGCCTGGATCGAAGCAGGCGGTTTGACTATTGATGATGCAACACAGCGGTTGAGAATATCAAAATTGGACCAAAATCAAACTACCCTGGTCGATTCTGAATTAGAGAATTTAACGGGGTTAACCGGGGGCGAAATTCCTTCATATATTGCCCAGGTTAGCTGGCTGTCAAACCATGTCCTGCTGCTGCAGATAGGAGTACCAGGAGTGGAAAACTATTTACTGGTTGCCTATGCCCCGGATCCCGCTTTCCCGCTTGATCCAGCTCTGGGGGCAAATCAAGCGGTTCCGCTGGCGGAAGGGAAATTTACTGGTTTTCTCTATCCCTGAG
>JAIORG010000066.1 GCA_021108255.1 Anaerolineales bacterium
CTGCCGAGGATGTTAAGACCCGAGGACGGATCGGCATCTGTCCTCAGGAGAATGTCCTGTGGACAAAATTGACTCCTGTAGAACAGCTAATATTTCTGGGGAATATGTACGGAATGAACCAGTCTCTGATCCAGCAGCGCAGTCAGATACTCCTGGATGCCCTGGGTTTAATCGACTCCGCAGACAGATTAGCAGGAACACTTTCCGGGGGTATGCAGCAGCGCCTAAACATTGCCCTGGCGTTGATCCATGACCCTGAGATAGTTATCCTGGATGAACCAGAGGCAGGCCTGGATCCCCAGAGCCGGATCAGCATCCGGAAATACATCAAATCGCTGGCTGATGAGAAGACAATTATCCTGACTACGCATAACATGGACGAAGCGGATAGATTGGCAGACCGGGTGGCAATCATAGACCAGGGAAAACTTATGGTTCTGGATAAACCGGAAGCCCTGAAACAGACTGTTGGCGAAGGTGATGTGCTTGAAATTACATTAGTAAACCAGGAAGTCCCAATTGAACCCGACTTGTCTTTCCTGGAGGGTCGGGTTCAGATTTTGATTGTGGGCAATGTGCTCCAGATTAGAGCGTTGGATCTGGTCAACCTGCTCCAGAGTATTCTCGCCCACCTGAACGACTCCGGGATCCAAACCGGAGATATCCGGCTGCGGAAGAATACCCTTGAAGATGTCTTTATTAAGCTAACCGGAAGGAGGTTGAGGGAATGAAAATCCTGAAGATCTTCTGGAAAAGCTTGAAAGAACAAGCCCGGGATCCAGTCACGCTGGGATTGAGCTTGATCATAGGACCTTTTTTTGTGTTGCTCTATTGGTTGATGATACCCAGCGGATCGACCACTTATGATGTATTGGTCCAAAACTTGGATACGGGACCTCAGGGAAGAGAAGCCATTACCTTGCTGGAAGCATTGGCCTACCCTAGCGGGGACCCTTTGTTGGAGGTGATATCTGTAAACGATGTGGCGCGAGCTGAGGATTTACTTGAAGACAGGGACGCTGAAGTCCTATTAATCATTCCTGTGAATTTTTCTACCAAGCTCGAAGCTGCTTCCCGGGGAGAGATACAAAATCCTGCTGAAGTCACGCTTGTGGGAGATCTGACAAATCCATATTATGCAGTCGGCGCGGTGATGGCCGGCACAGTAATTGATGAATTTGTCCAGGTCCAGACTGGAGAGATCCGGCCGGTTCAATTTGTGGAAATAGCATTGGGGGCGTCCGAAGGAAGATCTGAATTCGACCTGTATATTCCGGGTATCCTGATTATCTCTGTGGTGATGCTGGTATTTATTATCTCGATGACTATCACTTATGAGGTTGAAGCCGGAACCCTGCGACGTTTGCAAATGACTTCTATGAAGACATCCGATCTGTTAATCGGAATTAGTCTGCCAACGGTCCTTTTGGGTGTTGTTTCCCTTTTGTTGACCTTATTTGTGGCGATTTTATTGGGTTTTAACAGCCAAGGTTCGATTTGGGCAGCCTTGTTAATTGGAGGAATTACAGCAGTGGCAGTAGTTGGTATTGGTCTAATTGTGGCCGCATTTTCAAAATCAGTCAGCCAGGCCTTTATTATCGCAAATTTTCCCCTGATCTTTTTTATGTTCTTTTCGGGAGCAGTTTATCCGATCCCGCGGATTATTTTATTTCAGATTGGGGGCTTAAATATCAGTCTCTATGATTTGCTGCCGCCCACACATGCTGTTATGGCTTTAAATAAAATCCTTACCCTGGGGGCAGGATTAGCAGATGTGTTGTATGAAATCAGCTCTTTACTGGTTCTTTCTCTTGTCTATTACCTTATCGGGATCTGGATCTTTCAGCGCCGTCACCTTCGTATGCAGTAACAGAGGTATTAAAGTCTCAGTCCGGCAGGTTAAATTAAGGAGGATAATTTAATGTTCGACGAGGGGCTGGCTCAACGGGTCCGGGAAATATTGTCTGAGAATCTGGGCTACGAGGAAAAGGAAATGTTTGGCGGGATTGGATTTTTGTTACAGGGACACATGGCTTGCGGGGTAATTAGGGAAGATTTGATTGTGCGGGTCGGAGAGGAAAATTACACTGAAGCTCTTTTGCAGCCTGATGTAGAACTGTTTGATATGACTGGTAGAGCGATGACAGGCTGGGTTGTTGTCAAGGAGACAGGGTACAGAAAAGATAGTAACCTGAGAGATTGGGTTGACCAGGGAGCTAGTTATTCGCTGACACTGCCCCCAAAATGAGCAATAATCTATGACAGATCATAAAACAGTTTATCAGCAGGAAGCGGATATGTACCAGCGCCTGATTGGCCGGGAAGACTATCTGGGTAACCTGCTTACGGAACTTAAAGAAATCACACCACTAAATGGAAAAGACGTAGTTGATCTGGGCTCTGGCACCGGGCGTCTGGCGTATTTGCTGGCCCCGCATGTTAAATCAGTTCATGCTTTGGACTTGTTTCCCCACATGTTGGGAGTAGCGACTGAAAGACTGCGAAATCAACAGTTGGGAAACTGGCAAGTGACTGCCGGAGATCACCGCCGGTTACCATTGCCGAACAAGTCTGCTGACCTGGTGATCTCTGGCTGGAGTATCTGTTACCTGGTTGTCTGGGAGGGGGAAGAATGGAAAAGAGAAGTGGAGAGTGCGCTGCTGGAAATGAAGCGTGTGCTGCGCAGCGGGGGAACGATAATCATTATCGAAACCCTGGGTACTGGCAATATAGAGCCAATGGAAAAGGGTGATTTGAAACCATATTTTACTTTCCTGGAATCCCGGGGTTTTCAACGTTCCTGGATCAGAACTGATTACTGTTTCGACAGCCAGGAAGAAGGGTTGGAATTAGTGGAGTTTTTTTTCGGAGAGGAGATGATAAGCGAGATTGGAAAGGGAAGCAAGTCGGTCCTCCCGGAATGCACTGGACTCTGGTGGTTAAAACTATAAAAAGCAGGAAGTACTTTCGACTGAAGAGCTGCCCCATGAGTAATGCTATCCGCAAATTAAACGCCAAGCCGCTACGGCGCTACCGGATTTACCAGCACGATTTGGAAATATTTGGAAGCACAATACTGCTTCGTTAGTGAAACAGGAAAGAAGTGATCTATGGAAAATCAATCGGTGACCGGGACCACTGTTGAGAGTCGGAGACTAATTGCCCTTGGCGAAAGTTTGCTGGTGACCCTGATCTGGTCCTCAACTTTTGTGATTGTAAAAATCGGTTTGGAAACTTTAGGTCCGCTTACTATTGCAGGGCTGCGATACTTCCTGGGGGCTGTTGTGCTGCTGCCCTTTCTTATCAAAAAGCAGTCGTTAAAAACCCCGATTTCTAAGGAACTCTGGCTGCGCTTGATTTTAATAGGTGTCAGCGCTTACACAATTGGCAACGGCGCTCTGTTCTGGGGTTTGAAGTATGTGCCGGCTACGACCGGATCATTCTTGATGAGCCTGATTCCGCTGTTGGTACTTGCCGGGGGAGCTCTGCTACTGAGAGAGATTCCTACCAGGTGGCAAATATTCGGTGTTCTCTTATCCTTATTTGGCAGTGTCTTGTTTTTTTCTTCCGGGATGAGTCCCGGTGAACCCAAAGGCATTGTAATTGTCGGTGTCGGCTTGATAGGCTTTTTAGCATTTAGTTTACTGGGTCGGGGAATTGCCCGGGATGGAAAACTGGACACGCTGACATTAACAGCCCTCCCGCTTGCGATTGGAGGGATACTCAGCATGCTGCTGGCGCTTATCGTGGAAGGTGTTCCTCAATTTACCCCGAAATCAATAATAGTTGTTCTCTTTTTGGCAGTGGTGAATACAAGCTTGGGATATCTGCTGTATAATCATTCGCTCCGGGAATTAACGGCGCTGGAGATGAACATGGTTTTGAATCTCTCGCCGATATTCACGGCATTATTGAGCTGGGTTCTTCTCGGGGAAACCCTGGGCACGATTCAAATTCTTGGCATGATGGTCGTAATAGTTGGTGTGATCTTTGTGCAGCGGTTTAAAGATCCAGGTCATTTAAACGCCTGATAAATATTTGCAGTAATCTAAATTAATGAACTTTACTCTGCTTTCTGCCCTGGTTCTATTAATAATATTCATCTCCACGCTGATTCGGTCAACCTTTGGCTTCGGTAATGCCTTGATTGCCATGCCGCTGCTGATTTTAATCCTGGGTACCAAAACAGCTGCACCTCTTGTTGCGTTGGTCGGCATTGTAATTGCCCTGGTGATGCTGCTTCGGGAGTGGCAGGAAGTGGATATTAAAGCCGCTTTTTACTTAATCCTTTCTACCCTGGCTGGCATACCATTGGGATTATTCTTCTTAAAATCTACTCCGGAAGGCATCGTCAAGATGATCCTGGGGTTAGTTTTAATTGGATTTGGTTTATACAACTTGTCAGGCCTGCAGCTTCCTTCGCTTAAGAGGGGAACCATGGTATTTCCATTCGGATTACTTGCCGGGATACTGGGAGGCGCATATAATGCCAATGGTCCGCCGGTTGTAATATACGGAGTAATGCGGGGATGGGGAAAGGAAAAGTTCCGGGCAACCCTGCAGGGCTATTTCCTCATCTCAAGCGCTTTAATTGTTGCTGGCCATGGAATTTCAGGACTTTGGACCCGCTCGGTGCTCGTTTACTTCCTGGCATCCATACCCATTGTGGTTTTAGCAGTCTTGCTGGGTGATTGGATGGTCCAGAAAATCTCGGGAGAACATTTTAATAGGGCGATCAACCTGTTCCTGGTGGCTGCTGGCTTCCTGATGTTCATTTAATCTCACTCTTTTCTTCGGACTTTAAGTCCCGGTTATCTTCCAGTCCTATCAATGCCGGATGGAACTACAGTATCCCAACAAAAGGTCGGTATAATCAAGGGAACTCTTTTGTTTGGTAACCAGATGTAAACAAGAGGAGGTCCTCCGGTGACTGAAGGACAAACTGGTCAAAGATCCCTCACAGCAGAACCACAAATTATTACCAGGTTGTTTGGCACGCTTGTTACTGTCCGTGGGAACACCTGGTTTCCTCTGACCCAGCTGGTAATGTGGGGAATTATGACCCGGGTATCTAAAAAGAAACGGACAGAAGCTGGTTTTTCACGGCATATCACAGAAGGGGCTCTGACATCCTCTGCGATTTTAGGAATGGAATGGTGCCACAATCTCGCTCATGCGTTTATTGCAAATTGGATCGGGAAACCCATGGATGAACTCCAGATTCAATTTGGGATGCCTCGCTGCCGCTATAAGGAGATTAATGACAGGAAAATATCTCCCCGGCAGCATGTGATTCGCTCCCTTGGCGGACCCCTGATTAATTTGCTGCTGATTCCCTTGACTGCCCTGGCCAGGTTTCTTGCTAAACCAGACACAATTGCCTGGGAGACAGCAAATGCCGCCCTTCAAACCAATGGGTTTCTCTCTGTTGTGTCTTTGCTGCCAATACCCGGAATTGACGGAGGACCGATATTAAAATGGAGCCTGGTTGAGAAAGGATACGAAATAGAAGAAGCTGATCAAGTTGTTCAAAGAGTCAATGGCCCCCTCTCTTTGGGCCTTGGTTTATTTAGCAGTGTGGCTTTCCTGAATAAAAAGAATTTAGCCGGCATATTCGGCGCTTTGCTGGCATTAATTTCTTTAGGTATTTTTACCGGAAAGATCAAGGAAGATGAAATAACTATTTAGGGATGGGTTAGTTCGAAAATATCCGCGGAACACATGTTCAGAGAGTGTATGCCCTTAATTCCAGCAGGAGAAGCAAGGTTTTTTTATTAGATAGGCAAGCATATTTTGGAGGTTTAATGAAATTGTCCATAATCACTGGCGCCCTGGTTGCCCTTTTGACCGGGATAGCGATTGCAGCTCAATCCACAATGACCAGCCGGGTGGGCGGCATAATAGGGGATATCCGGACAGGCATCCTGATCAACACTATGGGAGGAATTGCGGCTGGGTCTCTAATGCTGATCTGGCTCCTCCGGGATGGTCCTCAAGCCTGGAAAATCACTCCCGTGGTTTTAGGTATAACCGCATTGTCTGGTATCCTGGGTATATTCATTGTCACTGGTATTTCCTTTTCCTTGCAGCGGGCGGGAATTGCAGCCGGACTGGCCAGTGTTATCCTGGGACAGCTGGCGCTGTCTTTTGTTATCGATGCCCTGGGGGTTGGCGGAGTGGAGCCGATTCCGATATCGGCAACCAGAATTCTCGGGATTGTGGTCTCCGGGTTCGGGGTATACCTGTTGTTGCCAAAGGGATAAAGAACCGCCGGGCTGGATGAAATGACTCACTGATTCAGCTGTCAATAATAACAAATAAATCACTCTTGAATAGTCAGCGGACAGATTACTCCAATTGTTAGTTTTTAAGATAAAAAAACGCCTGGTTTGCGGAAAACCAGGCGTTATGTATTCGCCTTACTGCTTCAACAGAACGATGCAGTCAGGTGCGAAAGAAGATTCTTAGACAGGACGAACGTCGACTGCCTGTAAACCTTTGTCGCCTTGCTCAACTGAGAACTCAACCTGCTGTTCCTCACTTAAGGATTTGAATCCCTCCATTACGATTGCGGTGTGATGAACGAAAACGTCCTCACCAGCTTCGCGAGAGATGAAACCATAACCTTTTGCATCATTGAACCATTTGACGGTTCCTATTTCTTTTTCTGCCACTTTTGTTACTCCTTGTTACTTTTGATAGAATTGAAGCAGTGCAGTTAGAACAAAAAACCGCCCAGTTTCCGCAAGTTTGGGCAGTTCATATATTGCTACCATTACCTACTTCATCTTTAACGCTCGTAATAGTAGCATATAATTAAGTTTCTGTCAATAATGTTGAAAATGTATATTTGATTTCAAGAATATCCAGGAAATCCGGAGGGTTTATGGCAGATCAAATCTATCAGGAAAAAATTCAGTCCTCTCTAACCACCTTGTTATTTACCTTCCTGATGTTGGTTTCCTCTGCCCTTTTTGCCTGGCGGGTGATGATTGTTGGTTTCCGGGCGTTCCCCATCATCTGTTTGGTTTTGGCGCTGTTCTTTTTTTTATATGTACTGAACTATAGAACCTTGAGGATAATGATCACAGAAGAAGAAGTTTTGCTAAAATTTGGCTTGATCCGCTGGAGAACCAGGCTGGAAAACATTCAGGCCTGCAAAGTTGATGATTCCCCCAATTTGATTAAGTATGGCGGCGCAGGGGTGCACTTCGCCTTTGTCAAAGGGGAATACCGGGCATTTTTCAATTTCCTGGAACATCCCCGGATCCTGATCACCTTCCATCAAAAACAAGGCCTTGTGCAGGGAGTGGTCTTTACTACCCGGCAGCCTGAGCAGGTGCTGGAAATTATTAATTCAAGGATAGCGGCGTAATGAAACGGCGAACTATTCTCACGCCTTATTTTCTAGATCAAGGGCTGCCAGGATTGGAAGCGCTGGCAGAGCCTGAGTGGATCATCAATCAAATGGTATTGCCCAAAGCGGACCTGTTAACCAGGATATCCAGACTTCACGCCGCCCTGGCTGTTCAGGTGGAAGAAGCTGTCCGGGAGGGGCAGCTTCCAGTTTCCCTGGCCGGGGACTGCTGTACTGCTGTAGGAGTGCTGGCAGGATTAAACCGGGCTGAGCTATATCCGTTATTAATCTGGTTTGACGCCCATGGTGATTTTAATACCCGGGAGACCAGCCCCAGTGGTTTCTTGGGCGGTATGCCGTTGGCCATGCTGGCAGGATTAGGAGATTTAACCCTGCTGGAAAACCTGAAAATGGAAGCAATTCTCCAGGAACAGATCATACTTACCGATGGCCGGGACCTGGATCCTGGCGAGAAGGAACTGGTAGCCAATGCTTCCCTCACCCATCTCCAGGATCCGCTGGAGTTGCTGAATTACCCGCTAGGAGAGCAATCGATCTGGGTCCATTTTGATACTGACATTGTGAACCCTGAAGAATCGCCGGCCCAGAATTATCCTGCACCGGGCGGCCCCGGCGCAGAGGATCTGGAGCGGGTTTTCCGCTATTTAGCAAGCACTGGTTTGATTAAAGCTGTTTCGCTATCATCCTGGGCTCCGGGGCTGTCAGGTGAGCAGATGTCGAAGGATGTCAGCATGGGACTTTTGGAGATATTGGTTGGAGATGGAGATTAGTAAACTGTATGCAGCACGGAGTAAACAGTTAGTAGATTTTCTATAACCCGCAATAAAGGCATCCTGAGTAGCTCTGAGTGATTTTTACGAAGAGCATATCGAAGGGAGCCGGTGGCCCAGTTAATCTTTCATTGCGAGATTGGAAGAGGGATCTTCCCCGGGTAGTTTAGCCACGGGAGCTGACTTTTCAAGGATTAACTGCTGATGCCCCGCCAGGGTGTTTATCCTGCGACCAAAGGAAGCATCAAAGGGCTGCGCAAAAGCAGAGGGCGACTCATCGAGTCGCCCCTACGATTGAGCAGGGGGTAAATTTTTGAGCGGTCTATACAGACATTCTGAGTACCCTGAGCGGACTCCGAGTTTAATCGAGGAGGAAGACGAAGGGGTAGCGAATGATGTGCACCCTCTTAATGACATTTAATTCCAGTAAGTGCCGGATTTGACGAATCTATATATAATAGTAAAATCATACCCCTAATCATCACTGGAGCTCCTTCATGAAACCATTTCGCAAGAACGTGGCCCTGGCTGTTGATGGCGGTGGCATAAAAGGCGTCATTCCCTCCCGGGCAATTGCAGTCCTGGAGGATTACTTAAAACAACCAGCCTACAACATTTTCAGACTGCTGGCGGGAACTTCTACCGGATCCATTATCTCTGCCGGTATTAGTACAGGGATGTTTGGTGATGAACTTCATGATTTGTACTGTGACTTTGGTCCAAAAATCTTCCGCAAGACCTGGCGGTCTGCCCTCTGGCCATTGACTCGATATCGCTATCCGCTGGATCCACTCCAGGAAGCTCTGGAAGAGTACCTGGGTGGGAAAACCATGGGAGATTTCTGGTGTTCCCGGCAGCCGACTGATCTTGTAATCACTGCTTTTGACCTGGTTAAGAATAAAACGCTTTTTATCAAACCGTTTAATAAATCAAAAGGCTACGACCAATGGACGGTTGTGAAAGCAGTTCTCGCTTCCTCGTCAGTCCCCTCATATTTCCCGCCAGTGGAAAACCGGTATGTCGATGGGGGTGTAGGGTCTTATCATAATCCCTGTTATATCGCGGCCTATGAAGCCCAGTTTGTGCTGGGATGGGATCCGGCTGAGACTACCCTGATCAGTCTTGGGACGGGGCGGGAACCCCATTCCCTTGAACCGGAACAAATAAAACGCTTTTGGCCCTGGCATTGGATCAGCCCGGTTTTGGGCGCCTTTCAGCAGTCCTCTGATGATCAGCAGGTCCACCTGGTAGAGACTTTCTTTAATGAGTTGGATTTTCGGCGTTTCCAAGTGGATTTACAAGGATCTTATCCAATGGATGAACCGGAGAAGATCCCGGAGCTGACGGCTTATGGTGACCTGCTGGGGGAGATGATACTCAATGACCAGGTGGATCAAGCCATGCGGATTCAGCCGAAAAAAGCGCCGAAGCCTGATCTGTAATTGAAATCCCTTTGGGGGTAGAATTTCCGAGTGAAGGAAATGTCCTGATGAAGAAAGTATATTGCTAAAGATGGACAACTAGTATTAGCAGGTTAGTTTTATTTGCTGAATATTTAAAATATGTATTGGAAAAATAAAATCGGGAAGTTATTCTTTAGTTTATTTATTATCGTCATTGGAATTCTGCCAGTTCGTGGTTCGGAGGTAGATCTTTCTCAACAGCTGGAGCAAATTCGATCTTATTCCCGTCCCTATGAATTTGATTATGCCTCCTGGATTGTTTCTGCCCTGGGACAAAAACTGACCCAGTCAAGCCTGAAAGTATACCGGTATACACCCGCGGGGGAAGAGCGACAGATTGTTCTGGACTACCTGGACTTAAGAAACCAGATCAACCAATCGCAGAATATTTTAATTAGTGTTTTATCTGATCCTCAATTAGAAAACAGGGATCAGGCTTCTGCTGAGATCAAAAAAGAACTGGAGGAAATGCGTTCCCGGCGGGAAGATACAGCCCCCTTTGTGGAACAGATTATTCAGAGTCAGATGAATCACGCACTGGTAAATTTAGGAATGTCAGCGGGAGGACAGCTGGTCCCGCCAGTTCTCTATCGGTCTGAACCTGATTCGTACGCCCTGATTGTCTCTCCCCGGGATGAGATCCAGCAGGCAGCCAATCTGATGCTGATCCGCAACCTCACCCTGGAGCAAATCATCCACCTGGAAGAAATCATTGAAAGGGAATTAAATCTGTCAGCGCTGGTGGTAGGCATCGGCGGCGTAGGGTTATATCCTTCCATGGTTATCGAGACCGGAAATCTGGATTGGTTAATTCATGTCATCGGCCATGAATGGACCCACAATTTCCTCACAATCCGCCCCCTGGGAGCTAATTATTTCACCAGCCCGGAACTGACTACGATCAACGAAACTATCGCGGATCTTTCGGCGGACGAAATTCAAAGGGAAACTTTCCTGCTCTACTACCCGGAATTTTTACCAGCGGAATCCGTCGCAGAGGAACCTGAAGAAACTCCGCCCCCAGATCCAATTCCTGCAGGAGATGTTTTTGATTTTCGGGCGGAGATGCATATTACCCGGTTGGAAGTTGACCGCCTCCTTGCAGAAGGAGATATAAATAAAGCGGAAGACTATATGGAAACTCGCAGGCTTTTTTTTCTGGAAAACGGTTATTTGATCAGGAGATTAAACCAGGCCTATTTTGCTTTTCACGGTTCTTATGCTGCTGCCCCCGGCGGTGCGGCGGATGCGGAAGGAGCGGATTTGGGCAGCCAACTGCGGGAGCTGAAGACAAACGCATCATCCTATGCAGCGTTTATGCATGAGGTCGCCTGGAAATGGCGGCTGGATCAATTCCAGAGACTTTTTGAGGAAAATAATTGAATAAATGATGATTTTAAGAATGATATTAGAAATGAAAATATGTCATCTAGGGGCAATATTATTGGTACAATGTTGGAATAGTTTATCAGAGGAGATTTTGTGAAAAACAAAAAATATTTCTTATTAGTGATGATATTGGTGTTATTAGCGGCGGCTTGTTCCACTGCTGATGAACCAGAAGTAGTGCTACCGACGCCGACAGAGTTGATTGAAACCATCGAAACAGAGGTGGTTGCAGTAGATCCAACCTGTCAGCCAAACCTTCCCCCGCCGCAACCAAGCGCCCAGGATTTGGCAAATTACTCACCTGATCCGGATAGTGATTGGATCATAGGTCCGGAAGATGCCCGGATCACGATTGTTGAATATGCTGATTTCCAATGTCCATTCTGCTCAGAAGCTTCCAACATTCTAAAAGACATCCAGGAGAAGTATTCTGAGGATGTGCGGATTGTCTACCGGCATTTTCCACTTGTGAGCATTCATGACAAAGCCACTTTGGCTGCCCAGGCTGCAGAAGCAGCTGGCCTGCAGGGAGCGGATGCGTTTTGGTCTATGCATGACATGCTGTATGATACCCAGACAGCATGGTCTATGTTCACTGTAGAAGAATTTGGCAGCTGGCTGGTGGATCAAGCCGCAATATTAGAATTGGATTCTGAGCAGTTTGAGCTTGATTTGTTCAGCGAAACGATTGTGACCGAGGCGGAAGCCACCTGGATTGACGGCCAGGAAATGGGCCTTCAGGGCACCCCCGCAATAAAAATCAACAGTCTGTACGACGCCCAGGCAGACCCCCAAATGTTAACCGCAATCGTGGAAATGATTAAACTTGAAGAGAAGCAATTTTCTGAATGCCCTCCAATGACTGTGGATGCAGGAACCACCTATCAGGCCACTATTGAAACTGAAGGCGGAGATATCGTGATTGAACTGTTTCCGGATGCCGCTCCTTTGGCTGTGAACAGCTTCATATTTCTGGTAGAAAATGATTGGTTTGACGGGGTTGTTTTCCACCGCGTTATACCCGATTTTGTCGCCCAAACTGGAGATCCTTCCGGTACCGGTTATGGTAACCCGGGATATTCTTTCAGCAATGAGGTTGCTGGGGACCTGGTATTTGACCGGGCTGGATTAGTTGCCATGGCGAATTCTGGTCCAGACACCAATGGCAGCCAATTCTTCATTACTTATGACGCAACGCCCAATTTAAACGGGGGCTATACAATATTCGGTGAAGTAATTGAAGGAATGGATGTAGTAGATGGATTAACTCCCCGGGATCCTCAACAAGCTGGGGATATTCCTCTTGGAGATTTGATTTTAAATATCACAATTGATGAAAAATAAGCTTTACGCAAGCTGGGGCCTGATGACTCAGAACGAGATTAATTGATGAATCAGGTCCCTCAACGAAAGAAGTTTGATTGGCTGACAGCAGGCCAGTTTGGTTTCAGCCTGCTCGCCAGCCTGCTGTTGATAGGGTCATCCCTGGTGGGAATATTGGTGATGTCCCTGGGCGGTTCACTCGCTGGTCTGGCTGTTACTGAAAATCAACTGGGATCCGCGTTATTATTTTCTGCAGGGTTGGGTTTTGCGGGATTTTTAATGATCCCTTCAATTTATTTTTCCGGCCGGCGTTTATTTGGAAAACCTCCCCGCACGAGTAAAATCTGGCAGAGATCTGGTTGGCTCATTTTTTCAGTGCCGATTCTCATTTATCTGGGCCATATTTCCCAGGCTAATTCTTCCTGGGGTAATTTCATCCTCCCCTTTATCCATATTCTTACCAATGGCGCAGCTATCTTCTGGTTGTTAAACCGGGTGAAGAGAAAATTGCCGGGAGAAAGCGCCCAGCGATTTTGGGGTGTATTTGGCAGCGGACTCACCTTTGCTCCACTGATTTCTCTTGTTGTAGAAATCCTGATTCTTGTTCTTCTGGGGATATTATGGTGGATGCTATTACAGAATCAACCCGGCCAGAAGCAGGAGTTCCTCAATCTTATCAATCGTTTGCAGCAATCTTCGGTTACCCCTGCCATCTTGGAAAGTTCAATTAGTAGATTGTTGGAAAGCCCTGGAGTCGTAGGCGTTATTTTTGTTTACATAGCAGTGATAATCCCACTGGTCGAGGAGTTGATTAAACCGATCGCGGTTTGGTTCCTGTTGGGTCGAAACCTGAGTCCAAGGGAGGGATTTCTGCTTGGAGCGGTTGCTGGTGCCGGATATGCACTGTTCGAGAATTTGACCATTGCAGCTGATGCCGGTATCTGGACATTTGTGGTTATTTCCAGGCTCGGAACTGCAGCAATTCACATCCTGACAACCGCGTTGGTAGGATGGGGGCTTGCCTCCGCCAGTACAGAAAAACGTTATGCCCGATTATTGATGTCCGTAATTGCCTCTGTTTCGCTGCATGGAGTTTGGAATGGGTTAAATATTCTAACTGCGCTGGCTGAAATTTCCTCTTTCCAGCCCACTCTGGGATCATTTGGCACTTACTTTGCCAGTTATGCGCCTGTGGGTTTGGTGATTTTAGCCCTGGGAGCTTTACTGGGTTTGTTCTGGGCTAATTCTCGTTTTCAACGTGCTATAATGTCGCAGGTTAATCAAGACAAGTGAGGTGTAATGGAAGTAATTAAGTTCTTAATCGATTTTGTGCTGCATATGGATGTATATCTAAATGACATCATCGCCAATTACGGAGTCTGGACATACGGCATTTTATTCTTCATTATTTTTTTAGAAACGGGATTTGTGATCACTCCCTTTCTCCCGGGAGATTCTCTGCTGTTTGCGGCAGGCACCTTTGCTGCGCTGGGTTCACTGAATCCGATCTACTTGTTTCTGTTGTTAAGTGTTGCCGCTGTGATCGGCGACACCGTTAATTATTCCATCGGCCATTATATTGGTCCTAAAGCCTTTAGCGGGGAAATTAAATTTCTAAAAAAGGATCATTTAGACAAGACCCAGGAATTTTACGATAAGCATGGTGGAAAAACTATCATCCTGGCCCGCTTTATTCCCATCATCCGCACCTTTGCTCCCTTTGTGGCGGGTATTGGAACGATGAAATACAGCAAATTCATTCTGTACAATGTGGTTGGCGGCATCTCCTGGGTGGCGATTTTCATCTCACTGGGATACTTCTTTGGGAATATCCCCGTTGTTGCTAAGAATTTTGAGCTGGTGATCTTTGCGATTATCTTCATCTCCTTCATCCCACCGGTTTTGGAATTCATTAAAGCCCGCAAGGAAATGAAAGAAAACAAGGCAGAAGTTTAGAGATCAAAAAGTTCTGGATAATACGAAAACCGCCCGGGTGGGCGGTTTTTTTTCAAAATGGTTAATCAGCTCAAAAAGGCAGTCTGTCAATATGACTTAGGGGCCAAGCCGAGCAGTATTTGGTGATCGATTTATAGTAGGCAACCGAGGTTCCAGATATTACTCTTGAAATGGACTGGAACTTGCTAAATCTCTGAGTATTGCCTAACAGATAAAAGCCATTCATAAAGAGGCATAACATCCACTATAGTGCCCTCTGTTGTTATGGTTTCTTTGTCTGCCAGAGTGACAATTTGAAATCGATGTTGTTCTTTCTTTTCTTCGGAGAGTTCTACTAAAGAGCGAAGTTCTCGCAGCCTGGTTTCCTCATCGCTCAAGTCCTGACTGACCTGAATGGCCAGTTGTTGCGAAGGAACGAAAAAGTCAACCTCATGATTTTGCTTTGTTTTGTAATAGTAAACATCCTGGTATTGTCTTCGCAAATGGAGAAAAACAAGATTCTCCATTAAATTTCCAATATTCTTTGAAAATGAGAATCCAACTGAGTTCAGCATGCCAGTATCAACGCTGAATACTTTTTTGGCAGCTATTTGCTGTTCTTTGACTGAGTAGGCATACTTGTTGATCGTAAAAAATAACCAGGCATCTTCCAAGTAACTAATATATTTCTTCACTGTGTTAGCGCTGCCCAGTTTGAGGTTTGTTTTAAGTTTGTTATAGGAAATCTCAGAAGCTGGGTTGCTAACTAAATAGAAAGCCAGTTCCTGGAGGCTCCTTACATTTTCAATTCCATAACGAGCTGCGATATCCCTGTAAAGGACATCGTTGTACAGGGTTTTGAGTATATCTAACTTGGGATACTTTAAAGCATCAGGTATACCACCATTGACTAAGTACTCTCGTGAATGCTTCAATAAGGCTCCCCTTTCGCGAGTGGTTAGGACCGATGTCTTTGGTGATTCAACGCCGTGAAACGCTATATATTCCCTAAATGAAAATGGAAATAGCTCATAGCGAAGAGATCTGCCGGTAAGCTTTGTTCCCAGCTCCTGCCCCAATAGGGAAGAGTTGGACCCAGTGATGATGAACTGATACCCCTGGTCGTGAAGCCGGCGGACAAAACGTTCCCATTCTGGAACATTTTGAATTTCATCAAACAAGAATATCTTTCTGTCACCAAATAAACTAATTAAGGCTTCATGGAGACGGTCAAATTGATCCGCTGTAAAATTCAGCAGGCGTTCATCTTCAAAGTTGACAAAGAAGTAGTTATCAGCCAGTTGATTGTGGGCGATTTGGGCCAGCAGTGTAGACTTGCCGACTCTTCGGAGACCGGTGATGACCAATGTTTTTGGTGAGGCTAACCCCGCAATAATCTCTGGGAGGATTTCCCGCGGGGTTCCTAAATCAATATTGGAAAAGGTTTCATGTTGTTCCTTGAGAACGGAACTCAATCGCTCTAAGGGTAGGTTCTGGAAGGTCTGATTATTCATGATACCTGAATTCTAACTGAAATTGTTTTCACTGTCAATGAAAACAATTAGGCAAAAGATTTCACTGAGAATGAAAACTATTTGTTCAAGGCTGGTTGAAAAATTGGTTTTAAGATGCTTTTCCAGGACAGAATTTGGGGTTTTGGTGCAGTTTACATAGATTCCATAGTGATTGGAGGGGCAATTTCATCCATGATGGCAGTAGCTTTTTCCTGTACACCAGTAACTTTATGACCATAGATGTCCAATGTGACACTGGATTTGCTGGGACCCAAACGTTTTGATACTGTCAGGATATCGCCCCTATTTCTTTTCAAGAAATCAATCTTGAATAAACATATCCGTGTAGGTTGTAAGCCTTTATCCGCCAAGCCGCAGGCTGCACATGCTTTTCGAATCCTGCCGGCCCACTCTTGCTCTAGATTTATCCCAAAAACATACCCAAAACATATACCATACTGGATTTGAAAATATATGCCACAGGTTACAGGTTTGAATCAGTACGGGTCTGACGATGAACATATTGAGGGCATGTCAGCAGGTCAAATCAACCTGGAGTTTAATGCAATATAAATTTGGACTATAATTGGTGCTGAGCAGCCATTATTCATCCTTTATATATCTAATATTTGAGGCTTTCATATCATCAATTATTAGCTTTTTGATCCGGCTCAAGGTGTATCCTTCAAACAACTTATATACGTTCTCTCATCATGAAGCTTAAAAATAAACTTGCAAATAATTTAGTTTATCTCTATACGATCAGTTTAAGCCTAGTTCCTGCTGTTACCTTATATTGGAGCAGTGGTGTTCCTATCCAACATGCCTACTTATCTTGGATCACTATTGCATTTATTATTGGGATTTTGGTCATTAGCATTAACTCCTTCACAAAAAGCAAACAAAAGGCGGGTGTGATTGTGGCTGCAATCTCAATCGCATTCTTCTATTTTGGAAATTTCCTTCAACTCATAATTTCCATTTCTATGACAGCGGGTATCATCCAAGAAAAATCAGTTTTAGAAAATTCAATTGTGCTGCCAGTGGTTTTTTTCATCAGCTGGTCAATATTATGGATTGTGATCACCCGGATCATTATCCGGTCAGATTCATTAACACAAAAAAGTGATTATTATCTAAGTGTTGTTTCAATAATCCTATTGGTTTTCATGGTAAGCGGGGTTGGATTGAAAATTGATGTTTCAAGCAAAAATAAAAAACTCATAGAGTCAATCTTATTGAATAATTCGGAACTAGATCCTTATGCGGGTATAGCTCTTACTAGCTATGATAATGAGAATTCCCCTGATATTTATTATTTAATATTCGATGGTTTTGCTGGACCTAACATATTATTGAAATATTATGATACGGATATTCTATATTTCATTCAACAGCTTGAAAAAAGAGGGGTATATGTAGCAAATGAGAGCAAATCAAATTACAGCATGACCATTAGCTCCCTTCCATCTTCATTAAATATGAATTATTGGGATGAACTTGCCAGAAATGAGATTAAGGATGTTGGTTGGATCCCAGTGATTCCATTATTACATGACAATCTAGTCTCAAATTATCTACACAATAGAGGATATGATCTAGTTACTTTCCCAAGCGGATTTTGGCCTACAGAAGATTTCCAGACAGACATGAAAATAAGCCCTCTGATCAATCTGAATGAGTACCAGGAAAACTTACTATTGTATACTCCAGTTCCGCGAATCTTTCCAAGTATCTTATATGACAATCATCGAAATAGGATTAACTTTACATTGAATAGCCTGAAGAATATTACAAATGAGGAAAGACCGATTTTTGTATTTGCTCATATCCTAACCCCACATCCACCCTTTATCTTTGATGGGGAGGGAAATCCAGTTCACCCTCAAAGGACATATAATCATTTTGATGCCGATGATTATCGAAAATTAGGAGGTACTACTGCAGAGTATCAAGAAATGTATTCAGATCAGTTGAACTATATCTTTAGTGAAATTCTAGAAATGATCGATGGAATTCTATTAGAGTCCGAATCGCCTCCCATCTTAATTATTCAAGGTGACCATGGTCCTGGTTCGCTGGTTTCACAGTCGCACTTTGAAGAAAACAACCTAGATGAAAGATTCTCAATCATGAACGCATATTATTTTCCAGATAAAGACTATAGTTCACTTTACCCATCGATAACGCCAGTAAATACATTTAGAGTGATATTAAATAAATATTTCGAAGAAAATTTACCCTTATTACCAGACAAGAACTATTTTTCCATTCTTTATCATCCTTATGAGTTTATTGATGTGACAGAGATACTAAAATAGAATAGTAGATTTTTTCATGAAATCATCTATAGATTAAAGGAGTTTAATTATGTCCGGTTTTCCCGCCCCCAAACTGTATCTTGACCCTGGCACAGGAAGTATCCTTATTCAGGTGATCCTGGCTTCCGTCCTGGGATTTTTATTTATCATCAGGACAAAAATTACCAGCGCGGTTAAGTGGCTCTGGAGCAAGCTTAGCGATAAAGGAGAATAAATGAAGGGTTTCTCCAGGGATAAGGGATCGTTTCGTGACCCCGGTGGATTCATCTATTCCAGAGATGGGAATGTATATCGTCAGATCAACATCTCTTCCAGGGATGATTTTGATTATTTAATGGATTCAGGACTTTACCAGGACCTTGTCGAAAGGAACCTGATCGTCGAACATGAAGAGGTTGATATTGCTCCATTCGATAAATCTACTTCTTATAAAGTGATCCAACCCACGAAACTGCCCTTTATTTTTTATCCCTATGAGTGGTGTTTCAGCCAATATCAAAGGGCAGCTTTAGCTACTCTTGAAATTCAAAATAAAGCATTGGATTATGGCATGACTTTAAAGGACGCCAGTGCTTATAATATCCAGTTTGTGAATAACGATCCTGTGTTGATTGACACTTTATCCTTCGAGATTTACAAGGAAGGTAGCCCCTGGGAAGGCTACCAGCAGTTTTGCAAACATTTCTTCGCTCCCTTGCTTCTGATGTCTTACCGGGACGTCAGACTAAATACCTTGCTGCGTGGATTTATTGATGGAATTCCTTTAGAGATTGCCAGCAGTCTGCTTCCAGCTAAAACAAGATTTAATTTCTCAATCCTGGCACACATACACCTGCATGCAAAAGCTCAAGAGAGATATAAGGGTGGTGGTGAAGAGGGAGATCAAGTCGGTGAGGTTTCTAAACTGGGCTTGAGGAAAGAAGGCATATACAGCATTGTTGACAGCCTTGAACGGCAGATTAAGAAACTGACCTATCAGATCAATGACACCTCCTGGGGAGACTATTGTTCTTTTCATAATTACTCAGAAGATGCTTACCTGCAGAAAATGATGCTTGTTGAAACATTCATCCAACAAGCAAAACCAACTATAGTCTGGGATTTTGGCGCCAATACGGGCGATTTCAGTCGGCTTGCTAGCAGGAAGGGCATTACAACGATATCTTTCGATATTGATCCCGCTGCGGTTGAACAGGGCTACCTAAAGAGTGTTGGTGATAACGACAGTAATATTCACCATGCTATCATCGACTTGTTCAATCCAAGCCCTAACCTGGGATGGAGTAATGTCGAACGGAAATCCTTGGTGGACAGAGGGCCCACAGACCTTCTTTTGGCCCTAGCGCTTATTCATCACCTGGCTATTGCAAACAACCTTCCCCTTTATATGGTTAGCAGCTTCTTTTCTGAATTAACTGAGTGGCTGGTAATTGAGTTTGTGCCTAAAAAAGACTCTCAGACAAAGATACTACTTTCCTCAAGACGGGATATTTTCAATGATTACACGATAGAAAATTTTGAAGAAGTTTTCTCAAAGGATTTTTCTGTGATAGAAAAGGCGCAGATAGAGGGTACAGAAAGAACGCTATACCTGATGAAAAAGATTGTTAAATAGTACTATCCACTACTTACTATTCACTTACTTTCCCCCACACATACAACCACGGCGGCTGCCGTATCACGGGAATGAGTCAGGCTGACAGACCAGGTTGTATAACCCAACTCTTCGGCAATGAGGGCAGCCCTTCCGTGTAAATGGAGCTGAGGTTTTCCACTGAAATCATTTATTGTCTCCATTTCTCGCCAGGATACCGGACCTATTCCTGTTCCAAGCGCTTTGGAAGCGGCTTCTTTGGCGGCAAACCGGGCAGCTAACTCAGGGGCATTTCCCCGGGCTTGCTTAATTTCAGCTTCAGTGTAAATCCGGTCGAGAAAACGATCGCCATGACGCTCAAGCGCTTTTTGGATCCGTTTTATTTCAATTAAATCAATACCCGAGGAGAGGAGCATATTTAAGGTCCCGCGGTTGAAATGGCCAATTTGCCCGGATCCAGGTACTTCCGGGAGGCTTCAAGGATACTTTCTGGAGTAATTCCAGAGATAAATTCCTCATACTGTTGAAAATAATCCAACCCTAATTGATTGCGTTCAATGATCAACAACGCACCCGCCACACCAGTGTTGGATTCCAGGGACAAGGGCAATTTGCCAATGTAGCTGGATTGGACGTCTTGTAGTTCTTCCGGGGTAACTGGATCTGCGACAAACTTTTTTATCTCTTCAGTTATTAACTGCAGTGCCTGCTCTATATTTTGGGGATCTACACCGGCTGACACAATCCAGGGCCCGGGACCGATACCGCTGCTGAGGGAGCTGTACGCGTAATAGGCCAGTCCGGCTTTATTGCGAACTGATTCTCCGATGCGGCCCATCATTCCAAATTGGCCCAGGATACTGTTTCCCATCAGCGCTGGATAAAACTCCTCCGCTTTTCGGGGAGGACCGACTACGCCGAGGATAATGTCCGCCTGGCTTTTCTCCTCGATCACGTGATGGCTGCGGACGGTTTTTTCTAAGGGATCTGCGCCTGGTACCAGAAAAACCTCCGGCTGTTCGGAATTTGCCCAGTCTCCGAACTTGTCTTTTGCTAATTGCAGAGCCTGGTCTGGTTTCACTGCGCCGGCAACCGCGATCACCATTTCTTTTGGCCCGTAATGTACCTGATGGAAATTCACCAGGTCTTCTGTTTTAATGGCAGTGACCGTCTCAATAAAGCCGTCACTCGGATTTCCGTAGGGGTGCCCGGCATAAGCAATCTTATCGAAACCCATTCCAGCCATTTCATTTGTATCCTGCGTCCTTAAGTTCAGCCCGGTCAGCAATTGGGATCGGACCCGTTCGATATGGGATGGAGGGAATACCGGCTCTTTTAAGACATCAGCCAGGATCTCTAATAAGGCTGGCAGATCATCCGCGAGGGATTTCCCGCCGAATCCGGCAGTGTGAGCTCCGCAGCTGACCCCAAGGCTGGCGCCCATAGATTCAAGGTTTTCATAAATTTGCTGAAAATCTTGTTTTTTTGTACCCCGCATCAACGTTGAAGCTGTAAAATCTGCTAAACCAAGCTTTTCCAGGGGATCATAAAGGCTTCCAGCTTGCAGGTAGCCAGCAATTGAAACCGAGAGTGTGTTGAAATTGGGGCGGACAAGCAGGGTGATTCCGTTGTCCAGCTGGGTTCGGGTGATATCGTGTGGACCAGGCAGAGATTCGGGATTGAAGGAGGCGTGATTTTGGGTTTTCATTGTTTGTTATTTCCCTTGTTCTGCGGGTAATAAAATCCCACCAACCTGTTTTGCGGTATTAGATAGGTTTGGGCTGCCCGCTGGACATCCTCCGGCGTAACTGCTTCCAGGTTCTCTAGATAATCTGTTACCCATTCATAACTGGCAAACATCTCTGAAAAACCCAGCCAAAAAGCCTGATTGGTGATGCTCTCCCCTCCGTAGGCGAACAATGCCCTGGTTTGTTTTGCTGCCCGCAGGATCTCTTCCTGGCGGGGCGGTGTATCCTGAAGGCGCTGGATTTCCTCGTCGAGCACCTTTATTGCTGCGTCAGGTGTTGAGGAAGGATGAACGATAAAATTGAGGCTGTACAAAAATGGATCAATAGTAGCCGGTAACCCGCCGTGAATGTTTACAACGACTTCCTCTTTTTCTACCATTTTTAAATATAACCTGGAGGTTTTGTTTGATATTCCTCCTCCACCGAACATGTTCAATCCTTGCGGTCCGGAGAGTATACTGTCCAGGATCAACAGCGGGAAAAAATCCGGATCACTGGCAGGCGGTGTGTGGTAAACCACATCGCCGAGGATAGTCTCTCCTGGTCCCTCTACCTTTAACCGGTGTTCTCCCCGCTGGGGCGGTTCAGGTCTATTCACCCTGGGGGGCTCATCATTCGCAGGGATATGCTCATAGAGATCTTTTATTCGCTTCAGCATATCGTCTTTATCAAAGTCTCCAGCCATGGTGATCACGGCATTGTTGGGAGAGTAATATGTCTGGTAGTGTTGGAAGAGATCATCACGCTGGATGGATTTCAGATCTGCCAGATCGCCAATGATCTCATGGTGGTAGGAATGAACCCGGAAAGCAGCGCTTTTGACAGCCTCACCGAGCCGGAACCCGGGACTGTTTTCCCTTCCCTGTCTTTCTGAAATCACCACAGTACGCTCGGATTCCACTTCCTCCGGATCGTAGGTGCTGTTAATCATCCGGTCGGCTTCCAGTTCCATGGCCAGGTCTATCTTGTCAGCAGGCATGGTCTCGAAAAAAGTTGTCCAATCCAGGTAGGTGAACGCGTTCCACACCCCGCCAGTTCGGGAAATAGCTTTTTCCAATTCATCGGCAGGAAAACGGGCAGTTCCCTTAAACTGAAGATGTTCGACCCAATGGGAAATCCCTGTTCGCCCCGGGATTTCATCCCGGGATCCAACCCGGTACCAAATCCAGCTGCTGATAAGGGGAGCGGTGTGGATTTCCTTGAGTTTGATTTGCAAACCGTTGGCTAACGTAATGGTTTTAATGGGTTTTAACATGTTCATAAGGCTGGCCTGCTGTTATTGGGTGAGAGAGGCAATTAATAAATCCAGCGCCAGGGTAAAATCCAGCTGACCGCTTTTCATTGCTTGGTCTACATCGGATAATTGGTGATAAATAATTTTTAATCTGGGCAGAGTAAATTGTTTTACTTTGGGAATTATCTTTTTAATCGGATAGGGATGAGAACCCATTTTTTTTGCGATAGTATTATGATCCTGGCTTGGATCTTCATCCAGCAGCTCCCGAACCTGGATCATAAGCCGGAATTGGCGGACAATCATACCAAAGAGGGAAAGAGGTTCACTGTCTTCCAGCAGCCGGCGCAGCATGAACATGGCTGTTTTCCCGTCCCCGTTTCCAATAGCATCGACCATCTCAAAAATATCTCCCTGGCGCACATCTGCAGTCAAGGTTCGGACGTCGGCTTCGGATACTGGCCGGGAAAAATCTACATAAGTAAGAAGTTTTTCAATTTCTTTTTTCGCCAGTCGGGGGTCTTCATCAATATAACTAGCCAGCAGCTGGGCTGCCTCATTGTGGAATTTGCCGCCGACTTCTTTTGCCTGATCTTGAATCCAGCGAGTCATTGCGCCGCCTGTAGGCAGGGAAAATATCCGAATCCAGCAGCGGTCTTTGTGTTTCTGCATCCAATGGATCAGCCATTGCCCACTTTTTAGTATTTCATTCTCGATCAGAATCAAAGCAGTCGTAGGGGGAACAGATTCAAGAAGATTTAAAAATTTTTCCTGATTGGCTTTACCTTTTGTTAATTTTAGAGGATTGTTTAATACCACCATCCTACGTTTAGCGAGAAACGGCATAGCATGGGTTTCTGATTTAATTCCATCAAGTTTTTGTGTATTTCCATCCAGCGTTGTGATGTCCATGGCGGCCTCGGAGGAATCGCCCATTTTAGGTTTCAGCTGCTCGTTCAGGAAGCTGCGAATGGCGAATTCATCATTGCCGTGAAGCAGGTAAATTGTGGGCGAAGAGGTGCTCATTTTTTAATCCTGGGTTTTGATCCTGTGGGCAGGAAAGCCGTTTAATGTGTGTTTGGCTATTGATACAATTTTCAAGGGACCCGGGTCGCTGCTGGTAGTTAGATTTTTCTGCAGGATGGGACCCAAAGGCTTTGAAATAAATAACGCCAATACACTCAAAGCGGTTATTACGGGAATCCGCTCAAATTTATCCCGTGTTCGCTCCCCGACACCCAATAACCCTACGGCTCCAGCCAGGCCGGCTGCAAAACCGGAAACTAGCAGATTAGTCCCGCAGTTTTGATGAATTGCCAGATTGCTCTGCCCGGACTTTAATTTTTCCAGAGCGTCAGAAATGGTTTGACTCAGTTCTCCGGTCGGGAGCTCACCCAGAATCCAGAAACCGCCCGCATCAGAATGCCCGGCGAAGGGCTTCCCGGGATGGGTTTTGGCCAATAAATTCAGTGTGGCATGTTCCAGGCCGTGATTGCGGCGCGTACGCGAAATTAGAGAGCTCATAAGATTGGCCTAACAATGGGTGGGTAAATAAGATAAAATTTATAATCCCCAGTCCGAAATTTCTTATATTCTGATTCAAAATGGGGAGATAAATTTACCTAATATCCCGAATAAATTACCCGATCAGTAGGATTTCTATTTTACTAGAGAACCGTGATAAATACTACTGGAGGTGATGGTAAAAAATACAGTTCTGAGAAAGCTGATATCGATGCTTAAAACTTCACATGCTATAATTGCCTAGCTGTACAAATTTGCAGGAGAGTAGAAAACAGGTATATGAAAACTTTAATTACAGGGGTGGCCGGTTTTTTAGGGTCGGCATTGGCCCAAAAATTAATTGAGAACGGACATGAAGTGCTGGGGCTGGACGACCTGTCTACCGGAAAGGAAGAAGCGATTCCCTCCCAGGTGCAATTTGAGCTGGGAGATATGCTGGATCGGCCAAAGCTGTGGACCTTGCTCCAGGGGGTGGAATGTGTTTTCCATCTCGCTGCCCGGGTCGCAGTCCGGGAATCCATTCTTTATCCCCGGGAATATAACAGTACCAATGTCGGCGGAACGGTTAGTGTGATGGAAGCCATGCGCGATGTGGGTGTAAAGCGAGTGGTATTTACTTCCTCAGGTGCGGTTTATGGCGCCCAGGAAGAACAGCCTCTCCACGAAGATATGCGTCCTGCGCCGGACTCACCATACGCTGTTTCAAAACTCTCGGCTGAATATTATGTCAAAACAATTGGTAATTTGTGGGGTATAGAAACCGTCACCCTGCGGGTTTTTAATGCCTTTGGCCCCGGTCAGCATACACCGGCAGATCATCCGCCGGTGATAGCGAACTTCCTCAAGCAAGCGGTCCAGGATGGAACCATGGTCATTCATAACGGCGGGACCCAAACCAGGGATTTTGTATACCTGGATGATGTGGTGGAAGCTCTGATTAAAGCAAGCAGCGCTTCGAATGTTGACGGCAAGACAATAAATATCGGCAGCGGCAAAGAAGTCAGCATCGTTGATCTGGCACAAAGGGTGGTTGATTTAACCGGTGTGAAAACAGAGTCGATCTTTAATCCCAAATCCAAGGGTGGAGTAAGCAGGATGAGGGCAGATATCACAAGGGCTGCGGACCTGTTGGGTTATCAGCCAAAGCATACCCTTTCTGAGGGATTGAAGCTGACCCTGGAACGGGATCCCCGCTACCAAGTTTCGGATTGATAGGCCCCCTTTGGTAAATTGCTAAAATTTCCCTCATTGGAGTCAACCGGGCAAGGCGAATCGTGCTTTTAGTCCCGGCATTTGAGTTCTTAATAATTGAAAGAAATTTATTAGCTTATCCTCTTTTTGAGGTCGATATTGTACAATACCCCTATGACTGACAGGTTATCAGCTTCTTTTTATACCCGGGACACAGTGCAGGTAGCCCGGGAATTGATTGGCAAACGGCTGGTACGATTGGATGGAAAACGACGGATTGCAGGCGTGATCACCGAAACTGAAGCCTACCGGGGAGAGGATGATTTAGCCTGCCACTGCCGATCTGGACAAACACCGCGGACAGTAATCATGTATGGGCCTCCCGGTAAAGCGTATGTATATTTTGTCTACGGCATGCACTGGTTGTTGAATATTGTGACTGAAAAAGATGGATATCCCGGTGCCGTGTTGATCCGGGCAATTCATCCGGAAGAAGGATTGGACCTGATCGCCAAGCGCAGAAATGGCAAACCCCAAAAACAATGGGTAGATGGGCCAGCTAAGCTCTGCCAGGCGCTTGGGATAGATGGCGGGTTCAATGGCGTGGATACTTGCAGCAATGATGCCCATGTTTTTGTTGAGACTGGAATAGAGATACCATCGGCTTTGATTCAAAAAACACCGCGGATAGGGCTGGAAAAAGTCCCCGAACCCTGGCGGAGCAAACCCTGGCGGTTTGCCTTAACTGACCCGAACTTGATCCTCCGGGAAAGTAAAGAATAATTAAGAATAACTGGAGAGTATATGTTTAAGAAACGCGAAGAGCCTACCCCGAAAATTGATGTTGTTCCGGCTCAGATCCGGGTAACCTCCATCCTCGGAGAAAGCACCAGCTGGAAAGGTGAATTGACCGGGAAAGGCGGTATTCGGATTGAAGGCTTGTTTGAAGGAACAATTGATCTGGAGGGCTTAATCATCGTGGACCGGAAGGGACGGGTAGAAAGTGATCTGATCAAGGCTGATACGGTGATAATTGGTGGTTCTGTTCGCAGTGATATCCAGGCCAAGCGGGTTGAAATACGCAGCACTGGACGGGTCTGGGGGAATGTAACTACCGTTCTCTTTTCCACAGAAGAAGGCGCCTATCTGCGGGGAGAAATTCAGATGGAAGAAGATGTATCGGAAGAAGACAAGTCCGGACCCGTTGAGTCTGACCCCGTTAAGGATAAACAGAAAAAGGTTAAGCCAGAATTAACACCCAAAAAGACCAAAGAATAAGAGGACTAACTTGAAATACTCCTGGCTTCTTGGATTAATCTTGATTTTGGCGCTGACCGCCTGCGGAAGTGGTGTGCCCACCAACCAGGTAGTACCTTCAATATCTTCAAGTCCTGATTCCAGCACTCTGGAAATTTCCCCGGATCCTTCCGATAACACACCTGATCCTGATCCTGTGCAAACCATTGAACTTGTCAGTCCTACTTCTGCAGCAGAGAAAATTCCCTGCCTGGACGAGGCTGGTTTGATTCAGCCGTTTTCTATCCCCGTCTCAAGAACCCAGGATGAAATATCTGGCAGGATTTATACTCCGCCTTGTTATGGCGCAGATCTGGATCAGAATTACCCCACATTGTATTTACTGCACGGAGCAACTGAGACTGACCAGCAGTGGGAAGAACTTGGCATTGATAAATTGGTAGATACCCTTATTTCCCATGACGATCTTCTTCCCTTGATTATAATTATGCCCAGAGAAGACAGCTGGATTCCCCTTCCCGAGAATCAATTTGGAGATCATTTAGTTAAGGACCTGATCCCCTGGGTGGATGCGCATTATCGAACTCTGGCGGAAAGGGAGTACCGGGCAATCGGCGGTCTGTCCCGCGGTGGCAACTGGGCGGTTCGGATCGGTTTAATGCATTGGGCCTTGTTTGAAGCAATTGGAGCACATAGCGCGCCCTTGTTTTATGGCGATTTAGATCGAATTCCCAACTGGATTGAGGCGATTCCTGAATCAAAAATCCCCCGCCTTTATCTCGATATAGGGCAGGACGACACTGATCGGGAGGATGCCGCAGCCTTTGAAAACCTGTTGGTAGAATTGAGCATTCCCCATTCCTGGTATCAATTTACCGGTATGCACGAAGAATCCTACTGGCATGCGCACCTGGATAAGTATCTGTTATGGTACAGTTCAGGGTGGGGAGAAAAATAATATTTGAATTCTGGTTATGTTCCCGTCTGGAAATATGATAAAGATAGATCCTAAATCAAAGTTAGGTGTAAAGAGGAAACTAAAATGAAAACCCCTGGATTTGAAGTATTTATGACCCTGAACTGGGAAGGTATCCAGCCCTTATATCAGCAGTTGGAGGATATTGAGCTGACTGAAGAATCTCTGGATTTATGGATGGAGGGTTGGTCTGATCTGAGGAAATTGGTGGATGAACGATATGCCCGCCTGGTGCTGGCAACTCACCTGGATACTACTGATGAGGAAAAAGAGAAGCGTTTCCACGATTTTTTGGAGCATGTCTACCCATCCGCGCAGGCTGCTGACCAGTGTTTAAAGGAGAAACTTCTAGGGAGTGAATTGACGCCAAAGGGAATGGCGTTAGTGTTAAAGAAAATGCAGGCGGAAGCAGATCTGTTCTGCGAGGATAACCTGCCTTTGATGACGGAAGAGAGTAAACTTGGAACTCAATACAGTAAAATCCTCGGCGCACAAACTGTTCAGTGGCAGGAGGAGGAACTGACCTTGGTGCAGGTTAAATCTGCCCTTTTAACCACAGACAGGGCGGTCCGGAAAGAACTCTGGGAGCTCTCGTCCCAGCGTCAACTTGAGGATAGGGAGGCTATTAACGAACTCTGGAAGAAGTTCTTGGCAGTTCGGGGAAAAATGGCGTCCAATGCGGATTTTCCGGATTATCGGGCTTTCCGCTGGCAGCAGCAGCTCCGGCTGGATTACAGCCCCAAGGAAAGCCGGCAATTTATTGACGCAGTGAAGGAAGTAGTTGTCCCGGCAGCAACGCGTGTTTACGACCGGTATCAATCCCGACTGGGTATAGATCAAGTCCGCCCCTGGGATTTGATGAACAATCAAACTACCTTCAGTCTGCCCGCCATCCAGGCTTTTAAAACTGAGGAGGAGTTCACCTCCCGGGTGGGGAATATACTTGATTGTCTGGATCCAGTATTGGGTGGATATTTTAAATCCATGCGGGAAAATGATTTGCTGGATTTGATGAATCGGAAAGGGAAAGGGCCGGGTGGTTTTTGCACCTCATTCGCTACCCTGGGTGTGCCGTTTATTTTTATGAATGCGGTTGGTCAAGGATCCGATCTGCGGGTGCTTTTCCATGAAAGCGGCCATGCTTTCCATGTCTTTGAGCGGATTAATCTACCTTATCATCACCAATGGCGGTCGGGAATGGAGTTTGCGGAAGTCGCTTCAACAGCTATGGAGTTATTGGCTGAGCCCTACCTTTCAGAAGATAAGGGAGGATTTTTGTCCGCTGAGGATGCAGCCCGGACCAGATTATTAAACCTGGAGGAGAAGCTGCTTTTCTGGCCGTATATGTCAGTTGTGGTTGATTTCCAACACTGGGTTTATGAGAATCATAGCCTGGCCAGCAACCCGGATGCCTGTGATAACAAATGGTCGGAATTGATTGACTACTATATGCCCGGCATTAACTGGGAAGGATATGAAGATGTGAAGATGACCGGGTGGCATCGAAAACTCCATATCCATCAAGCGCCTTTTTATTACATTGAATATGGCTTGGCTTCACTAGGCGCATTTCAAATTTGGGAGAATGCCCAGAAAGATCGGGCAAAAGCGCTTCAGGATTACCGCCAGTCTTTGGCGCTGGGCGGTACTGCGACTCTTCCCGAGTTGTACAATGCTGCAGGTGCGAACCTGTCGTTTGATTCGGACACCCTGGGTTCAGCAGTTCAGTTAATTGAAAAAACCATGGCTGAACTAGAAACACAGCTGACTTGAATATCCGGGTAAGATATAAATAAGGAAAACTAGAATTATCCTGGTTTTGGTTCCAGTATCTGGGTGAATTATTTGTCATTGCCCGAGGGAGAAACTCTCCGTTATAATAAATTTTCAGTTTAGTGATTAGGAAAAAGGGAAACAATGGACAAAATACTAAAGGTTGTCATTCCCATGGCTGGCTACGGGAAGCGGCTCCGACCTCATACTTGGAGCCGACCTAAACAGCTGATTAGCATGGCTGGTAAAAACGTTATTGAGCATGTGCTGGATACATTCTCTACCCTTCCTGAAGACATAAAGATTGAATTTGTCTTTATTGTCGGCTATTTGGGGGAAACAATTCAGGCCTTTATGGAAGCAGAGTATCCGGATCTGACTGTGCATTATGTGGTCCAGGAGGAAATGCGCGGCCAATCCCATGCTATTTACCTTGCCAAAGAACATATCAATGGCCCGATGATCATGGTTTTTGCGGACACATTGATTGAAACTAACCTTGCTTTCCTGGAGCAGGAAAAATCAGATATTGTCGCCTGGGTTAAGCCAGTACCGGATCCCCGGCGGTTTGGTGTTGCCGAGGTAGGCAAGGATCAGCAGGTTACACGCTTAATTGAAAAACCAGAAGCCATGGATAACAACCTGGCACTGGTTGGTTTCTATTATTTCAAAAAAGGCCAGGATTTAATCCAGGCCATTGAAAAACAGATGGACCAAAAAGTCCAGCTTAAAGGGGAGTTTTTCCTGGCGGACGCAATAAACATTATGCTTGATGGGGAAAGTTGTAACATGCGTATCCAGAAAGTCAATGTTTGGCTGGATGCCGGCACATTTGAAGCAGTGTTGAGCACCAACCGTTACTTACTGGAGCACGGATATGATAATTCCGAAAAAGCCGGAGGACGAATGGGAGTTAATATCATTCCTCCTGTTTATATTCATCCCGAAGCGGAAGTGGAATCTTCGGTCATCGGACCTCACACTGCCATTGAAGCTGGCTGCCGAATATTTGGAAGTATTATCCAGAATTCCATCGTGGAGAAGAATACCCAGATAGAAGACGTGATTCTGGAAGGTTCCATGATAGGGCAAAATAGCCGGTTGAAGGGGGGATCCTATTCTATCAATATCGGGGACAATACAGAGGTAGAACTCTGATAAATATTTTTCCACAGCATACCTCCTGGGGAGTTAAATGAGCCGAGAATTCGTCGCCGAACGCGTTGCTACTCTTAAACCATCAGGCATCAGGAAATTTTTTGACATCGTTGCTACGATGGATGATGTGATCTCGCTTGGGATCGGGGAGCCGGATTTCACAACTCCGGAACCCATTCTGGAGGCAGGCATTAAGGCGATCAGGAATGGAGAGACCCATTACACCTCGAATGCCGGCATTTATGAACTCAGAGAAGCAATCTCTGACTTGCTTGAGGAAAAATACCAGGTCCGATATGACCCTGCTGATGAGGTTGTGATTACAGTAGGAGTATCAGAGGCGCTTTACCTGGCGCTGACAGCTGTGATTAATCCGGGAGAGGAAATTATTATCCCTACCCCTTGTTTTGTTTCCTATCAGGCGGAAGTGATTCTGGCAGGCGGCGTACCGATTGAAATTCCAGGGTCAATAGAGAATAAGTTTCAGCCAGAACCAGGGTTAATTGAAGCTGCTATCACACCGCAGACCAAGGCAATCTTCATTGGATTTCCCAATAACCCTACCGGCGCTGTGGCAACCCGGGAGAATTTACTTGAAATCAGTCGAATCGCGGAAGAACACGATTTGGTAGTTATTTCAGATGAAATCTATGACAGTCTGGTTTATGGAGTGGAGCATGTTTGTTTTGCATCACTGCCGGGAATGAAGAAGCGAACCATCACTCTGGGGGGATTCTCAAAAAGTTATGCGATGACGGGTTGGCGGGTGGGTTACGCGGCAGCGCCGGCAGAGATTCTACACGGATTAGTTCGGATTCATCAATATACCGTCATGTCCGCACCTTCCATATCGCAGTTGGCAGCTCTGGCTGCATTGCAACATGGGGCTGACTACGCGGAAGAGATGCGGGTAAAATATGACCGCCGCCGGCAGCTAATCGTCTCCCGGTTAAATGACATTGGACTGGAAACTTTTATGCCGCAGGGCGCATTTTATGCTTTCCCGAAAATCGAGAGTACGGGCCTGGATGATGATCAGTTTGCTCATAAATTACTGAAAGAAGAAAAGGTGGCGGTTGTCCCCGGTTCTGCTTTCGGTGCCGGCGGTGCTGGTTTTGTGCGCTGTTCCTATGCAACCAGTTATGAAAAGATTGAAAAAGCGCTTGATCGGATTGAAATTTTTGTGAATCACTGCAGCTAAAACCAGTATTCAGTAGTCAGGAAATCAAATAATTCTGTCTTTGCGAGGGAGCGGAGAGGACGAAGCAATCTCATGGAAATTTCAAGAGTTACCAGTCTTCATTGGTAGTTGGAGATGATTTGGAGATTGCCGAGTCAGGAAGCTAAGCTTCCTTTTTCTCAATGACAGTAAAAACATTAACCTCCCCCTATCTCTCCCCTTTTCTCTTTGCCCATTCGTCATTCTATTTCTAGCTTGGGCTTCCGTCCTCGGTCCCCTGCACTATGTCCTGAGTGTAGTGTGTGTTTAGCGCGTCGAAAGGTCCGATCTTACAAGATCGCAGGCGGATTAACCTCGATAATCCAATCCGGTCCTGGAGGATGGTCTCGCACCAGGTCTATCGGATTGGGTCCTTTCAGCAGGATCTGCCAGCGTGTTTTCCCCCGGATTCTAGTGAAGTATGGAGGGACCGGTCCCACCAACCTGGTAGCCTGGTATCCTTCGATTTCAATCCATCCCTGAAGCGCGGCAGCATAGGCGCGGGCTTCGGCTTCTGCGGCTTTGGGATCTGCTGACCGGGTTTCCAGTCTGACCAGATTGGTAAATGGAGGATAGCCAAGATCACGACGATATTCCAGTTCCTGCTGGTAAAAATCACGGTAGTTATGCCGGGAAGCGGCCTGGATCACATAATGGTCTGGTTCGAACGTTTGCAGAATTACCTCACCACCAAGTGGACTGCGCCCTGCCCTGCCCGCTACCTGGGTCAGTACTTGAAAAGTCCGTTCCGCAGCTCGGTAATCTGGCAGGTGTAGACCGGTATCCGCCAGCACAACTCCGACCAGGGTGACTAAAGGAAGATCCAACCCTTTGGCAAGCATCTGTGTGCCAACCAATACATCAGCCCGGTGAGAAGAGAATTCCTCCATGATCTTCCAGTGAGCTCCTTTTGTCCGGGTTGTATCTCTGTCCCAGCGCATGGTGCGGATTCCTGGAATCAGCTTCTGTAAGGCTGATTCAACCTGCTCGGTACCTGTTCCCAGGTGGCGGATACGGGGGCTTCCGCAGGAGGGGCAGGTCCGGGGAATGTTTCTCCGGTAATCACAGTGGTGACAATGGAGAGCTCTGTCCATTTTGTGGGCAGTAAGAGAGGTGTCACAGCGGGGACAGCGGAGAGCCTTTCCGCAATCCCGGCAAAAGACATAAGAAGAACTGCCCCGGCGGTTTAAGAACAAAATTGCCTGCAGGTTTTTATTAAATGTAGAAAACAAGGCATCTTGGAGAGAGCGGCTGAAAATTGAGCGATTGCCACCTTTTAGCTCAACCCGCATATCAACAATCTCGACCTGCGGCAGATCTGCCATTTGCAGATTCTCATTAAGTTTCTGATAACGTTGGGTTTCTGGATTCAGTTCTGATTGTTTCAGCTGGACCTGGATGGATTCTCGGTGAGCGAGAATCCGCTCAGGGAGCGACAGGTAGCGCCAGTCTCCATGGGAGGTCATGTACATACTGGTAATATCAGGCGTGGCAGAACCCAGGATACAAACGGCCCCGGTTAGCGCTGAATAGCAGACTGCGGAATGGACGGCGTGATAACGGGGGGAGATGTCACCCTGGTAGTAGGAGCCGTCATGGCATTCATCCACCACAATTAAACCCAGATCAGGGAATGGGGTGAATAAGGCACTGCGAGGGCCGACAACGATTGAAAGTTTTCCCTCACGGGCTAACCGCCAGGTGTCATACCTTTCACCCGGAGAAAGTTCAGAATGCAGAACACCCACTTGCTCCGGGAAGCGGCTCATAAACCGGCTGACAGTTTGTGGGGTCAAGGCAATTTCTGGAACGAGGATGATGGCTTGTTTTTCCAGGGCAAGGGCCTGGTCAACAGCCTTCATGTAGATTTCTGTTTTTCCGGAACCGGTGACGCCAAAGAGCAGGTAAGGAGTCGGATTTTCTTCCTCAAATGAGCTTTGTATGGCATCCCAAACTATTTTCTGATCCTCGGTCAATGTTGGTGATTGGGAGGGGAGAACCTGTATCCCTTTCAGTGGGTCTCGCATGACAGGAACTTCCAGGATTTGAACAAGGCTTCTTTTAATAAGCTGTTTCAGATCGTTAAGATTGGCCCCGGTTTGTTGATAGATATCAGATAAAGGCAGTTCACTTTTACTCTCCATCGCCAGACGGAGGGCAGTCTGTCTTCGCTTCAAAGCTTCAGGATAACCTGGTTTTGCCAGGGTATCCATTTGATTCATAGCCTCCGCAGGTT
>JAIORG010000220.1 GCA_021108255.1 Anaerolineales bacterium
GATGTCTGGATTAGTTCCAAGAAAAGGTACACCTTGAAGAATCAACCTCGCTGCTTGTTTAATATTTTCATACGTTAACCCCCGATCCAATCCAGCTGCAACTGCTAGAATATTTTCATCACGGGGATTCTCAACGTGAAAAAATTTCTGGTTCTGGAGCGCTTCCATGAGCCCCTGTTCTCCGACAACATAAACTGAACCACCAGCCGGATATTTCAGTGCCAGATAATCAGCCGTGGCTTCAGCGCTGGTAATCATCTGTTTCTTATTAAGTCTAACTCCATACTTTTCCAATTGCCTCAGATGGTAATCCACCGTACGGGTAGAATTGTTGGTGATACAGAAAACAGACAGGTTATGTGCATTTATGCAGGCAAATAGCTTAGAAATATCTAAAATTGGATCAGGACCTCGCCAGAGGACGCCATCCATATCCAGCAGAACTATTTTTACAGCGGGGTAGTCTTCTATAAGCACAGGATATCCATTTAGGGATATAAAAAAGCCCGGTTTGATAGAAAACCGGGCTTTGAGTTTTACTTCTTATTCCAACGAAGCTTCTTCTTTATCGCCTTTCTTATCTTCTTTTTCTGCTGATAATGTTGAATCTTTGCTCGGTTCAAGCACTTTGTCTACAAGACCATACTCCACAGCGTCCTGGGCAGTTAACCAATAATCGCGCTCAGTATCAGTTTTAATTTTCTCTTCTGATTGGCCGGTATGATTAGCCAAAATTTCGTTGAGTTTTTTCCTTAATCTCATGATTTCGTTGGCCTGGATCTCAATATCTGTGGCCTGACCCTGGACTCCGCCAAGAGGCTGGTGCAGATGGATAGTCGCATGGGGTAGGGCAAAGCGCTGACCTTTTGTTCCTGCGGTCAACAGCACTGTGCCAAAAGAAGCAGTCACGCCAACTGCTACAGTATTGATCGGATTGGCTATCATCTGCATGGTGTCATAAATAGCTAATCCCGCGTAAATCTGACCTCCAGGAGAATTGATGTACATTTGGATGGACGATTCTGAGTCCTCGTTGCTTAGATATAGTAATTGGGCAACGATCAAATTTGCAGTCTGGTCTGTGATTTGGGTCCCAACAAAAACAATTCTATTTTTTAGCAGCAGCGAATATATATCGTACGCTCTTTCCATCTGGCCAGATTTTTCTATCACCATCGGAATAAGCGCCTGGGGTTCTACCGTATGCATAATGCCTCCTTTAAATTCAGGCACGACCACTAATCCTGCTCTTCTTTTTCATTTTCTTTTTCAGTATCTAGTTCTGCTTCTTCTTCACCTGTAACTTCCTTGCTGGGTTTTTCTAAGGGCGTTTCCACAATTTCTTCATCCGTGGAATCAACCGATCCATTTTCTTCTTCTATTTCTTCTTCTTCCGGTTTCAGAAACACAGAAATATCTTCACCTTTAGCAACCGCTATCAGGAAATCCAGGGTTTTTCTAGTAACAACCTGCGAACTGATTCTATTCAACAGGGCAACTGATTCTCCACTGTTCATATATTCTGTACGGCCAGATTCGTCATCGCCAAAATGATTATTCAGGACTGACTGAAATTCTCCGGTTATTTCCTCAGGATTAATATCCAAGTCTTCTGCTTCTGAGATCTTCCCAATCAACAAACCTTGAATGATCCGCTTTTCCGCATTGGGTTTTATTTGCTCCCGAAGCCCCTCTTCTTCCATATCTTGAATGCCAAGGTACATCTCTAAATCCATTCCCTGGGATTTTAGTCTGGCTTCCAATTCATGAACTTCTCCTTCAATTTCACTATCAAGCATTTGAGGGGGGAATTTCACCTCAGCATCCTCCAAGATAGTCTCTAGAATCTGGTTGATATAGGTATTTTCTTCTTCTACTTCCCGCTGTGTGTTTAATTCTTCCTGAATTTGGTCTTTAAGTTCTGTTACGGTCTCCAGTTCGCTGATCGTTTTTACAAACTCGTCATCCAGCTCAGGAAGAACACGTTCGCGAATTCCTTCTACCGAGACCTTATAGAGAACTTCTTTTCCCCTGTAATCCTCGTCGACCGTTTCTTCATCCGGGAATTCGTGGATCAACTCCAGAGAATCATCTGCTGAAACACCCAGCAGTTGACGCGAGAAACCCGGGAAAGGCCATTCCTTGGAGTCATCTTCGTCTTTTGTTTTTATCATTACCGGCAAGGGTTGTTTCTTCAGCAGGAAATTGTCTTCATCTTCAGATTCGCTATCAGTTGGATAACAATCCAATGAAGTATCTACCAGATTGCCTTCTTCAGCCGGGTGCTCTACAGTTTCCACTGACGCCTGTTGAGAGAGCATCCGCTCAATCACTTCATCCACATCATCGCTTGAAACATCACTCTGTTCATATACTATCCGAATCTCCCTGTAATCTCCCAGGGTAACTTCAGGCTGAAGCGGGATATTAAAGATGAAAGTTGGAGGTTCAAGGCTCTTTATCTCTTTTACCTGCCCGGGGCCATACGGCTCCTGTTCAACTTCATCCAGGATTTTTGGATAAATATCATCCAAAAAATGCTCGAGAGCTTGATCGATTATTGCTCCCTCGCCAAAGTGATTTACTATCAGTTGATAAGGCGCTTTGCCCGGGCGATATCCAGGAATCTTTTTTCCTTTTGCAAGCTCTTTTGCCGCCAGGTATTTTGCTTTTTCAAAAGTCTCCTGTTCTGCTTCAACAATAACTTCCAGCTGATGTTCTTCTAGATAACTCTGTTCAATTTTCAATTTAATCCTCGCCTCTTATTGTGGCATTAGAAAAGGGCCATAATCCACCAAGCCCTTCATCTGCGCCTTGTCTGCTAATATGGGGAAGGTGGGGGTCGAACCCACACGCCTCTAAAGGCACATGATCCTAAGTCATGCCTGTCTGCCAATTCCAGCACTTCCCCAATATAGTTGGTGCGAAAAAAATTATAAGCCAGAGGTCCCCAGGCGTCAATAAATCTACTATAATAGTTTTGTTAATCAAATCTCCGGAGGAGCTTCCCCGGACAATACAACTTTATCAGTATCATGGAGAAAAATAATGTTTGATCACTTTAATATTCTTGCCCCGATATACGAACGTGTGATAAAAGCAAAACTTCCTGAAAGATTGGTGGAACTTGTTGATATCAACTCAACCGGAAGAATGCTGGATGCAGGTGGGGGGACCGGAAGAGTCTCCCAATTCTTTTCTGATCGGGTAGATCAAATTGTTATCGCTGATTCATCTTTTCAAATGCTTGCTAAATCCAAATCCAAGAAAGGTTTATACCCGGTAAATTCGAATTCTGAAATCCTGCCATTTCCGAATGAATCTTTTGATCGGATCATTATGGTTGACGCCTTGCATCATGTATATGATCAATCCAAAACAGCCCAGGAATTATGGAGAGTGATTAAACCGGGCGGCAAAATCGTGATAGAAGAACCTGACATTCACAACCGATCAGTGAAACTGATTGCCCTGGCAGAAAAACTGGCCTTTATGCGCAGCCATTTTCTTGATGGGCATGAAATCAAGGGCTTATTCTCCTCCTTTCCTGCTGATATAGAAATTTACAAAGAAGAACATTTTGTTTGGGTAATCGTTGATAAAAAGCAGGGGGAAAACTGATTCTCCCCAGTAAGTGTTTCGTATAGTATTAATGAAGAAATTCGTTTTTACCCCTAAATATCGGGATTATTTTGCAAATCAATAGTAAGAGGGGAGTGAAGAATATTTCTAAAAGATTATTCGCTTCCTTGCGTTAAATCCAAGTCCCTCAAATTAGGGTTCCAGCAGTGAACATTATCGCTGAGGAAAGCTCTTTTCCCAGAAAAAGCATCCAACGTTATGAACCAAAACGATTTAACCCGACAGGGAAGGAGCCATCCATTCCGGCATTCTTCTGGACGTTTTTCATATTACTAAAGGCAGATTAAAAGATTGATTCTCAACGCCCAAATACTGATAAAGCAGATCCAAGACCCAGGGCACCAAATCCCAGCAAACTGGTAATGATGGCACTGATGATAAAAACAACCACCCAGCCCAGAACCACAGTTACCAGGGTTTCAGTGGTATCCAGATCAAGAGCTTCCTGTACGCCGAAAAAGCCTGCTACAAGGGCCCAGATACTTCCCCCTAAACTTAGGATTCCTCCCAAACAAGGGATAAAGACCAACAAACTGAGAATCCTGGGACCACTGGCGTATCCAAGCACACGCAGCAATTCTCCTGGCTCTGCTTCTCCTTTAAACATATTGGTTCCAATGAAATGGGTCACATATGCCCAGATAAAGTAATTAGCAATACCAACTGCAGTGCTGACAATCAGCGCCAGGATAGCGGCACCGATTTCTCCACCAAACAGCCTTCCAACAAAGGTTCCAACGCCGGCAGCAATGGACACGATAATTACTACTAACAAAGCTTCCTGGTTAAGATTGGTATCTGCCTCGGCTTCCTTATAAAATTCCTTATCCAACAAAGCTGCTCTCATCACTCTATTAACCAAAACGTTCATTATTCCTCCAGGGCGAGATAACTAGTTCTTTCAGTTTACTTAGGGCCGGGGGCAAGTGCAATCAAACAGATTTGTTTTACTCTAAAATTTGCCAATTTCTTATCTCTGCTGTTTTTCGTAGTCTTCGGTCCGGGAAAACGGCTATGGGCCGGCGAGCTTGCTCAAGCAGGGGAATATCTGCAAAAGTATCTCCAAGAGCAATCTCTATCGTATTTGAACCAATTATATTTTTCACCTTTTCAAGTTTTTTTTCTCTTGTGGTCAAGGTTTCTTCCAGGGAGATTCTCTTTTCAGTAAGAAATATCTTGGTTCCGATAGCGGTTATCCTCTCTTCCCCGATTTTTTTCGCGAACTCCAGTACAGCCGGTTCAAACGCAGCACTTACGAGGATTATTTCTGCTCCCTGGTTGTGAAACTCCTTAAGCAGGGAAACAGGTCTCTCCCGTCGTTTTGGCCATAATTCACTTTCAACGACATAAGACATAATTGAATTAACCAACTCCTCATCTGGAGATTGGATCAGGTCCAATACTTTGCGCATTGTTCTATCAGCCCAGATATCAAGTTCTTTCAACCCGGCCTTTACTTGCAAGTAAGAAAATAAAACCCTGTATTTAAACAGCCTGGGGCGGAGCCAGGGCTGATTATTTTCAGCCCAATTTGCAATCGCCAATATTGGAGATCCAGTTGTTAGTGTGCCATTGAGGTCTGATGCAACAATCATTTTTCCCTTGTTGTTTCGTATAGTATTATCCCTTGTTATCCCTCATACTAAAAGAGCAGGGGGATTGTTTGGATTAGATAGCAATCAAAATTTCCGGGTGAACCAGCGGTCAATCTGGGGCAAATATCTTATCAATCTTAACCATCCACTCACTAATGGGAATTCCCTGGGGGCATTTTTCCTCACATTCTCCGCAAGCCACACATAAATTTGCCCGATTTTTAACTGGTACCCAATTGCTGTAATCAGCCTTTGCATACTCGTGTTTATCATACATTATGCTGTCATTATATATATTGAGTATACGAGGGATATCAACACCTTCCGGGCAGGGAACACAATACCCACATCTTGTGCATGGAATTAATGCTAAATTTTCATACTCTTTCCGAACTCTGGAAACAGTGTTCAACTCTGCTTCTAATAAACTTTGTATTCCTGATTTATTTGCGCTGGCAACATTTTCAACTACATGCTGCATCTCACTCATTCCACTAAGAACTATCGAAACTTCGGGCTGATTCCACAGCCACTGCAAAGCCCAATCTGCAGGAGTTCTCAGGGTTTCGGATTGTTCCCATACATCCTGTACTTGTTGAGGGGGATCAGTCAGGCGCCCGCCGCGTATGGGCTCCATAACAACTACTGCCAAACCATTTTCAGCCGCATAATCCAGCCCTTTTTTACCTGCCTGGTAATCCACATCCATATAGTTATATTGAATCTGGCAGAACTCCCAGCTGTCATAAGCATCGATGATAGTCTTAAAGACTGAATATTCATCGTGAAATGAAAAGCCCAGATGCGAAATTCTGCCATCCTCCAGTGCTTTTTCAGCCCAAGGAAGAACGTCTAGCTCCTCCATCTTCTGCCAATTTTTACCATTCAATGCATGCAAAAGGTAAAAATCAATTTGCTCCGTTTTCAATCGATCCAGCTGCTCATTTAGGAAATAATCAAAATCCTTTTTTTTCTCAACTTTCCAACAAGGAAGCTTGGTAGCGAGCTTAACTTTATCCCGGTACGCTCCCTGAAGCGTTCTCCCCACAAAACCTTCACTTTGTCCGCTGTGATATAGATACGCTGTGTCAATGTAATTTACACCGTGATCGATGGCATAATAAAGCATTTCTGCAGCAGGTTTTTCATCAATCCGCCCTGAGTCTCCCTCAATAACAGGAAAACGCATACATCCGAACCCTAAAGCGGAAACTTTCGTAGCCATACTACCAAATTGACGGTATTCCATGTTCTTTTAGCTCCTAGTCTTCAAAAATTTCGAAATATCCCTTATCTAATTCATCATCACTTAAATGTGCATACCGCTGTGTAATTTGAATATTCTTGTGACGGGCAAGTTTTTGAGCAAGCTTAATGTTCCCTCCCGATCCCTGAAGAATTTCAGTAACAAAATAATGCCGGAATGAGTGGGGAGTGATAGTTCCGGCAGCATCATCGCCCAAAGCCTCCCTGACCCTTTGATTAATGATATTCCGGCCTGTTGTCGTGCTGATTGGCTCAATCCTTTTACCAGCGCCCAGATCATGCCGGGCAAATATAGGCAGAGAGGTAAGCGCTTTGCCAAAGGCTCCATCATTCTCTGCCCTGGTATTCAGGTAATCTCTGAGAGCGTTCATTGCCCTGGTGGAAAACCGGACAATGGCTTCCTGATTTCCTTTTCCGATGATAACAGCTTTCCCTTCCTGCCAATCGACATCTCCACGCCTCAAATTACAGGCTTCATGCACTCGAAGACCAGTATCCGCCAGGGTAAGGATGAATGCCCGATCTCTAAGCAGCTGCAAACGCTGCCTTTTGCTTTCTGAGGGTATTTGTACCATTGATTGCGCATAGTTTAATACAATTTTGATATCTGCCTTCGGAAACTGGGGGAGTCGCTGTCCAACCCGCCGTGATCTCCGTTTAATTAACATCCTCATCCGGGGAAGATTGATAACTGCTAAATTATCTGCTGCTAAAAATTCATAAAATCCAGTAGCAGCAGTCAGGTAAAGCTGCTCTGTATTGGGTGAGTAGGATTTTAGATCCGCAGCAAAATCAGCTATAAAATCTTCATTTAGAGAAGATACTTTAATTTCTGCTGGATCATTACCTTTTCTTATCCAGGAGGCTAAGAATGATTGCATCGCATTTGTATAAGTACGGGCAGTATTTGAGCTGCGCGACAATCGCACGCTGTCAAGGTATTTATTTATTGCATCCAGAACAGTAAATGTGTTAGAAGGGGGCAAAAGGTCATCTCCTCGGGTAAATCCTTATGCTTGCGATAATAGTACTTATCACAAGCATAAGGATTTTAACAGTATTTTGATACCAGGTCAAGCCCCTGCTCTAAAGCATTTGCCATGAAATACATTCCAGTCCATGATCATAAAGTTTGCGATCACAATCCCCGCCTTTTCATCATCCATTCAATAATATCGACTATCCAACCCCAATAATGATTGAATAAGTAGAACGTATGTGCTATACTGGCTAAATGAGTGACATCGAACGATTAGAGCTTCTGACCCGGCAAATGCATTTAGAACCTGCGGAGGACTACTGCTATACATGTCCCTTACCTTCTCAAGGTAAAGAGGCAATTGCTGTCAAAACGGCTTTAATGCCAAACGGTCATGGCATTCGTCTTTTAAAGACCTTGCTCAGCTCCTATTGTGAAAAAAACTGTGTTTACTGCCCTTTCCGTTCCGGCCGTGACTTTCCCCGGGCATCCTTTACTCCGGATGATTTCGCACGATTATTCCACTCCCTGTACCAATCTGGCTATGTAGAAGGTATTTTCCTTAGTTCCAGTGTGTTTCATGGCGCTGTGAAGACTCAGGACCTTTTGCTTGATACAGCTGCAATTCTTCGTAAACGATACCAATTCCGCGGTTATTTACATCTTAAAATCATGCCTGGAGCCGAAAAAGAGCAGATACAGCAAGCTATGCTGCTGGCAGATCGACTTTCCGTGAATTTAGAGGCTCCTACCTCTGATACATTAGCAATTCTGGCTCCACAGAAAGATTTCCATTCAGATTTACTGAACCAGCTGCGATGGATTCAGGAAATCAGGATAGAGAAGCCGCCTGATCATGCCTGGAAGGGATCCTGGCCGTCCTCTGCTACCCAGTTTGTTGTTGGCGCTGCAGGTGAAACAGATTTGGATCTGCTGTCAGCTACAGAAAACCTCTATCAGCAGACCAAGATTTCCCGCGCCTACTATTCAAGCTTTAGCCCCATAGAGGATACCCCCCTGGAAAATCTTTCGCCTTCCCCTCCTAGACGGGAATTCCGCTTATATTAAGCTTCCTTTCTCCTTCGTGATTACGGTTTTTCTGTGGAAGACCTTGTCTACAATGAATCTGGTACTCTTTCCCAGGAAATTGATCCAAAGTTAGCCTGGGCTGAACAAAATCTGCTTCATCAACCGCTGGAAATTAATACGGCATCACGATCCAAGCTACTTCGTATTCCTGGCATTGGCCCCACTCGTGCTGATAGAATCATCTCCCTTCGTCGTGCGGACCCAATAAAATCCTTCAGCAAATTACGTAAATTGAATTTGATTACCCCGAAAACTTCACCTTATATATTAATCAATGGAAAATCCCCCACCCTTCAGCTCAACCTCTTTTAACCGTCTGTCCTCCTTCGCTCTCTGAGTACCTGGATAACTTTGAAGATGGCGGATTATCCCCATAACAATAAGAACCCGAGTGCAAATCCTCAGGTTCTTTATCTAATTACCGCAATTCGTTATAAACGCAAGTACTTATTTTGGGAACTCTTCCAAATCAATTCCAGCCATAAATTCGTCCAGGAGGAGTTTAATGCTTCCGGGTTCTTTTTCCAGCCACACAAATCCCTTCCAATCTGGGATATACAATGTATCTTTGGGTATACGGGTAAATTGAATAGCATTTTCTTCCATTTTGGCTGCCAGGCAAAGAAATTGACTGATCTCCGCCAGATGCATATCTGTCAGCACATTGCCTTTATAAAGACCTATTAGCTCAGGAATTTTTGGAATCACAGAAATACTGAAAATTTGCTCAAATAGGGCTTTCAATACAATCTCATGGCGGTCAACCCGATCATAAACATTCAGGGGATTTCGGTATCGGGCATATGACAAGGCGTCCTTTCCTGAAAAAAAATACCCTCCGGCAAGAAGTGCGGGTTTATTGCTATTATGGGACGAATATATTGGAGAAGGATTGTAGATCTTTAACCCGCCTACAGCATCAATCACGTCGCGGAATACTCGCATATTGATCACAATATAGTGATCAATATCAATTCCCCAATTCTGCTGAAAAGTAGCCATCATTAATCCCGCGCCATATCCCGGACCGTCGTAAAAATCCATGCTTTCGGTGCCGTAAAAATAGGCTTGAGTAAGTTTTCCATGCGTTCTATCAGCTTCTTCCACATCGGGTATCTCCACCCACAGATCTCGGGGAAATCCCATCACTGAAACTACCTGGTTCTGAAAATCCACCCGGAATAGCATGGTTGTATCTGCTAAACCTTTAAAGTAGCCCACGCCCCGGGTATCAGTGCCAATCACAAGAATGGTCATAACCTCATCAGGCCCATTGCATATCCCATTCTGAGGTTCTGCGGCTTGCACAGTTTTGACATTAACAAGTGGCGAAAGCAAGCTGATGACAATTAGGCTAATTATTATTCTTTTCTTATTCATAATCAGTTCCCAGGATCACTCAGAAAGCGCTGTCTCAATAAATTCCAGCAGCAGGATCAGTGGATCAGGAGCCCGTAAGGGCTGCAGCAGTTCGAAACCGTGATAATCAACATATCCATAATCCACTAATACGGCCTCAGGAACCGCAGAACATGTCTCTACTGATGCATCATCTCTTAATCCATACAAGCAGTAGACAGGAATAGATGGGTCATTCTGCAGCAATTCAAGGGCGACATTTTCAAAAGGCACTAACAATAATGAACCCGGTGATAATGCAAATGCTCCCCGGCATTCACCCAATCCGCTTTGATTTAGCCAAACACATCCATTGACTGCTCCATCTGCTCCGATTGATGCTCCGGCTGTCATGATTTGATTGCTGTCCACTCCTGTTAACCCGGCAGCTGTTGTCATTGCTGCCTGAATATCCAGCAGCCACTCTGCAGGTAGGTAACTTAGACATCCGCCAGTACATTCGCGAAGGGTAAAAGTAAATACACCCATAGAAATACCTGAGGTGTTTTCAGGATACCAGTCGGAAGATTTCCAGGAATTATTGTAATCCGGCGCTCGAACCAATTCGGATCTATTTTGAAGCCATAAAGCTATCTCGGTCCACTCCTCCTGGTCTCCCCTAGCCCAGTGCATCAATACCATCAGGGGTGCCGGGTTTGAGTCTGCAGGAAAATAAACTCCCGAAAGCACCTGTCCATCTTCTGCATAAAATTCTATCTCCAGGGGTGAAGGGTCCAATATCACGATAGGCGTTTTGGTTGGTGTGCTTGTCATTGTTGGAGAGATAGCTGCTGTAGGCTCTGGAGTTTCAGTGACTGTTGCAGGAGGCGCTGGCGGCGTTTCACTCATTTCAGGTTGATCTGTAACCTGATTATTCACCAAACTGCAGGAGGCTATAAAACAACTAAATATTAGAATGTATGTTTTTAATAATTTCCGAGCCATTAAAACCTCTGTTTATCTTTATCCCAAAAGGTAACTATTGTCCAAATTATACTCTCCTTGCCATAGTTATTCCTTTCCCCTGACTATCATTTCCGATAGGGGTAATAATAAATAATTGGACAATCTTTCCAAACGGGAGTATAATTTTTTCGATCAGCTTACGAAAGCCGTAGCTGATATTATTTTGCCAGATTCATCTATCTACTATTAGGAACATGAGGTAGTCCCAAATATATGAAAAGCAATCAACGTTGGATTATTCCAATCCTCATACTTCTTGCCATATCCATTTATATCAACCTCCCAAATCACCCTGGAATTCACATTGGCGATTTTCACAAAGAGATAGAAACTCATTTAGGGTTAGATCTAGTAGGCGGGGTGCAAGCATTACTCGAGGCTGATTTACCCGAGGATGTTGTGATCTCCCAGGAAAATATGCAAACAGCCCGGGGGATAATTGAAGACCGGGTTAATGGATTGGGAGTCAGTGAAGCCGTTGTGCAAATCGCTGGAGACCGCCGTATCCTGGTTGAGCTGCCGGGAGAACAGGATCCTGAACAAGCATTAGCAACTGTAAAAGAAACTGCTCTCCTGGAATTTGTTGATTTTGGGGATCTTTCAGTACAGGAAGCATCCCTCCTGTACAATGCCAAAATACAAACAGATTATCAAACTTCAACTGATAATGCAGACCTCTCCACTTCCAGTCCTGACAATCCAGTGTTTCACACTGTGATTACCGGCGCATCTATCAAACAGGTAGGTGTCACAACGGACGGGATCGGCAATCCCCGGGTCATTTTTGAATTGACCCCGGAAGGATCCATAATATTCAGCGAATTTACTTCTGCCAACATTGGAAGTATGTTGGCGATTGTATTGGACAAAGAAGTGATTTCCACGCCCAGGATAGATGATGCAATTACTGGCGGTCAAGGATCAATCAGCGGTAATTTTACAATTGATAGTGCTAATGAGTTAGCAATTCAACTGAGATACGGGTCCCTGCCCGTCCCATTAAAAGTGGTTCAGACACAAACAATCGGACCAACGCTGGGAGAAGATTCACTTAATAGAAGTCTGGTCGCGGGGATCATTGGCATGGCTGTTGTGATGGTATTTATGGCTCTTTATTACCGCCTTCCGGGGCTCATCGCCGATCTTGCCTTGTTGATGTATGCCCTGATAACTTTTGCTATCTACCGTTGGATACCAATAACCCTGACTCTACCCGGCATCGCAGGATTTATTCTCACTTTTGGGGTTGCGGTTGATGCAAACGTGTTAATTTTCGAAAGGATGAAAGAGGAATTACGCAAAGGTCGAACAATCCAACAAGCGATATCCCTCGGTTGGGAACGAGCCTGGCCCTCCATCCGTGATTCAAATTTATCAACATTAATAACTTCAGCGATCCTGTTCTGGTTCGGCAGCTCTTTCGGTGCCAGCATCGTAAAAGGATTTTCGCTGACATTGGCAATCGGTGTTCTAGTCAGCTTGTTTACAGCTGTTACTGCAACACGGACTTTCCTGCACCTTATGCTGGATAATATCAAAGCTGCGGATCGACCAGAGTGGTTTGGAGTGTAATAAGGAATCCATGTTAAATATTGTAAAACACCGTTATCTATATTTTTTAATTTCCCTGATCGCAATCCTGCCCGGCATCGCAGCGGTGCTGGTTTGGGGTTTGCCAACCGGAATTGACTTCACGGGTGGGAGTTTGCTCGAAATCAAGTTTGAAAGCGCCCTACCCTCTTCGGAGAAAGTTCACGAAATCTTAACCGAGTTTGGCTTTCCCGATGCCAAGGTTCAAACAGCTGGCGATGATAAGCTAATCATCAGAACAAAAGCAATGAGTGAGGGTGCTGAAGTATTAATCTTAGCAGAAATTGAATCCCGCTTTAATACAGATGTTGTACTTGACAAATTCGAGAGTGTTGGACCCTCAATCGGGAAAGAGGTTGCTCAGCGAGCCGCCGGCGCAGTAGGTCTAGCCGCCCTGGGAATTCTGGCATATATTACTTACGCCTTCAGAGGAGTAAATCATGCCTTCCGCTATGGAGTAGCTGCCATTATAGCTATGCTCCACGATGTGATCCTGGTACTAGGAATTGAATCCATTCTGGGTCATTACCTGGGCTGGGAAGCAGATGCTTTATTCTTGACAGCGCTGCTCACTGTGATTGGATTTTCAGTCCACGATTCCATTGTCGTTTTTGACCGTATACGTGAGAATGAACGTCTCCACCGCCAGTTGGATTATGAAACACTTGTCAATCACTCTATCGTCCAGACGTTGGATCGTTCAATTAACACTCAATTAACTGTGATGCTTACCCTGCTTGCCCTGGTGCTATTTGGAGGCAGTACAATCCGCCATTTTGTTGTAATCCTGCTAATTGGAGTCTTCTCCGGGACTTATTCATCTATCTTTAATGCAGCGCCTATCCTGGTGGTATGGGAAAATAAAGAGTGGAGGTCCTGGTTCAAAAGGACTCCGGCTTAAGCTTTCTACGGTTCCTAAAATAAAAAATCCTTGCCCGATAATAATCAGGCAAGGATTTTTTATATCAATTAATTATTTGCTTATTTTTGCATATCCAGGTAAGGGGGTTGTTCAAAATTTTCATCAATCATTCACCTAATTAATGTTTGATTCAATTTAAGACTCAAAGCAGTCAAGATAATTCAATTTTTAGTTATATGTTGGCAGATATGTAGAGTAAAACGACTACACTCAATACCAGAAAGGGACCGTAAGGCAGTGCCTGATATGCCTGATATTTTTTTCTTAGGACCTGCAATACCAGGTACCCTCCACTTACGACCCCCCCTATGAGGATAGCCAAAATGATCCCTGCAATTATGCCTGGCCAACCAAGCAGTAAACCTATCACACCAGCTAGATTTACGTCTCCAAAACCCAGAGCAATTTCTTCTATTTCCTCACCTCGGGATTTTGATAAAACCTTCACAAATAATTCCCCCAGATAGTATAAAATCAGCATTAAACCAAAACCTGCTCCACCACCCAATATTGTGTTAAGAAATCCATGATTCACGGTGCCAAATATAAATCCTAATCCAGCGCCAGTTATACTGACTGGATGCAGAATTAAACGATGCTCCAGGTCAATTACAATCACTACGCTAAAATAAACCAACCATAGTATGGCTCCGAAATTACCCAAACTCTCCAAAGGGAATTGAGCCAGTAACCCGGTGAATATCGGTACCAGAATCAAGACTATTATATGCCGTAGAGATGGTTTAGTTCCACAGTGCTTGCAGGAAGTCAGCAGGAAATAAAATTTCCAGGAAAGTTGTTCTCCACAGCGATTGCATTTTGGTGTAGTAATTTTTCTCTCGCTTGGCAAAATATCAGCCAGGAAATTTACCAGACAAGCTCCAATCCATCCCCAAATCATATTAATCAGAAAAGTTATCATGCTCGTATTATAATTTATTCAACAAGAAATACCGTAAACTGGAAATCTCTATGAAACAACCGCTCATCGCTCTCCTTACAGACTTTGGCACTTCGGACCCCTATGTGGGTATTATGAAAGGGATCCTTGCCAGTATCTCTCCAGAAACAAGGTTCATTGATCTTACCAATCACATCCCGCCGGGAGATATTCAGCGAGGTGCGTTCGCACTCTGGCAATCTTCCCTCGATCTTCCTTCTGGAACAATATTTTTAGCTGTTGTTGATCCTGGAGTTGGCACTGAAAGAAAGGCTATCTGCCTGGATTGTGCTGGACAGCGGTTCATCGGTCCTGACAATGGTCTATTTAGTTTCCTTCTCTATGGGAAAGAGTATCATGCCTGGGAACTATCGAACCCGGCCTACCAATTATCCACACCGGGCTCCACTTTTCACGGCAGAGATATATTTGCGCCAGCAGCCGCTCACGCGGCTAATGGAATACCGGGAGAAAAATTCGGAAATCCTGTAAAATCCATCAAACGTTTGGCAGAACCCATACTTGAATTAGAAGGAAATTCTCTCTCTGGCGAAGTACTCTCCTCAGACAGATTTGGAAACCTGTCCACGTCCCTGGGCCATTTTCATTCTAAAGATTCCTGGGATTTAATTCTCAGTTCCTGGATTAATCAAACTAAATGCAAAACCAAGGATCGTTCTTGTGTTGAGATCCTCGTGAAAGATAAAACTTTACCTCTGGTAAAAACATTTTCTTCGATTCCAGAAGGGAACTGCGCCGGTCTTATTGGCAGCACAGGATTACTGGAAATCGTCTGCAACCTGGGTTCCGCAAAAGATATCCTGGGTTTAAAAAGAGGTGATCCTATCCTCCTCCGGTGGTGAAAACCAAGAAAACAGGTACGCTTAACTCGAGTTATGGTACAAATAAGGTTTGTTGCTCATTATCAAATTTAGTAAATATGTGGATGGATGTAAAAAGGAAAACTCATGGATAAATTTATCATCCAAGGTGGAATACCACTTAAAGGTCAAGTCACTCCTTCTGGAAATAAAAATGCCGCTCTACCCTTGCTGGCAGCGTGCATTCTCACTGAAGAACCCGTAGTGCTCCACAACGTTCCGGAGATCAATGACGTAAAGACAATGCGTGATTTGCTAAAAAGCATCGGCGTTAAAGTTACTTATCTGGGGAACCATTCCTGGGAGTTGCATGCAAAGGATATAGAATGCACCAACCTCGATCCAGAACTTTGTAGAAAAATAAGGGCTTCTATCTTACTCGCGGGTCCCGTAACAGCCAGGACCGGGCAATTAAAATTACCTCCTCCAGGCGGTGATGTCATCGGGCGCCGACGTCTCGACACTCACATCCTGGCTCTAAAAGCCCTGGGTATAAAAACCATCTATGACAAGGAACAAAAATTATTCCAGTTCACTGCTGGGAAAATGAAAGGCGCAGATATACTTTTAGACGAAGCGAGCGTTACCGCAACTGAAAACGCAGTAATGGCAGCTGTAACCGCTGAAGGCAAAACTATCATTCGCAATGCTGCCTCAGAACCACACGTTCAGGATTTATGCCTATTTCTTAACTCTTTGGGAGCAAAAATCAGCCATATTGGATCCAACACCTTGCTCATCGATGGCATAAAAAAGTTAGGAAGTGGCGAATTTACCGTCGGTCCGGATTACATGGAAGTCATTAGCTATGTTGGTGCAGCCGTTGTGACCGGCGGTGAAATTACAATCCGCAACGCCGGTCCTGAATACTTATTTATGATCGAACAGGTTTTTCAGAGGCTTGGTGTTGAATGGGCTATTCAAGGAAAGGATATCTTTGTTCCTGCCAATCAATCCCAAATAATCAAACCTGATTTCAGAGGAGCGATCCCTGAAATCAGCGTCATGCCTTGGCCGGCATTTCCCTCTGATTTGATGAGTGTAGCAATCGTGGTGGCCACCCAATCCAGCGGAAATATCCTCTTTCATGACTGGATGTATGAAGGCCGAATGTACTTCACGGATAAGCTAACCGGCATGGGAGCACAAATTGTTCTCTGCGACCCTCACCGCTGTATCGTAAACGGTCCTTCGGAACTGTTCTCAGGTAATGTTGACAGTCCCGATATCAGAGCAGGACTAGCATTAGTCCTGGCAGCTCTGGCTGCAAATGGAGAATCAGTAATCCGCAATGTCGGCCAAATTGACCGCGGTTATGAACGTATAGATGAAAAGCTCCTCTCTTTGGGAGCTAACATCACCAGGGAAAGCTAAACCATGCCGCTTTATGATGAAATATTGGAGCAACCGGAAGTCCTCTCAGGATTGCTCAATTCCCAACAGAAAAACATCGAAGAAATAGTAAAGTCCGTTGGTAAACCAAAGGGCATATTTATCGCTGCCCGGGGAACTTCTGACAACGCCGCCAGGTATGCAAAATACGTTTGGGGCTCTTACAATCAAATCCCAGTTGCCCTGGCTGCTCCCTCATTATTCAGTATTTACAACAAACCACCCAACTTGTCAGGCATGTTGGTGGTCGGAATCAGCCAATCAGGTGAATCCCCAGATTTGTTGTCAGTTATTAAAGAAGCCAATCGCCAGGGCTGTGCGACATTAGCTATTACCAATCATAAAGACTCTCCCCTGGCAAAGCAATCCTCATATTTGATAGACATTCAGGCTGGTTCAGAACTTTCAGTAGCTGCAACGAAATCCTACTCTGCCCAATTGGGGGTAATTGCAATGCTTTCTGCTGCCTGGAATAATCACGAGGGTCAATGGAATGAAATTAGAGGAGTCCCTGAGCTGATGAGCCAGGCCCTCGAAGTTGAATCACAAATAGAGAAATTTGCTCCCCGGTACAGGTATATGGATCAATGTATCGTGCTCGGCAGAGGGTATAACTATGCAACAGCTTATGAATGGTCTCTAAAATTAAAAGAACTCGCTTATGTTGTTGCCCAACCCTATTCATCGGCTGATTTCCAGCATGGACCTATCGCCTTGGTTTCGAATGGTTTCCCGGTTTTTGCTATCGCTCCCCAGGGCGAGATATTTGCTGATATGGCCAATCTCCTCAAACGATTAAAACAAGAGCACCAGGCTGATTTGTTCCTGATTTCCGACAATCAGGCGGTCCTTGAATTAGCAGATTGCCCTCTATTACTACCTGGAGGAATTCCCGAATGGCTGACACCAATTATTGGAATTCTTCCAGCTCAATTGTTCAGCTACCATTTGACACTTGTCAAGCGGATCGATCCTGATGCCCCACGCGGATTAACCAAAATTACCAGGACCAATTAATGTTCCTTCTAATCTCTTTAGATTACACCAGGTAAGGTTGCCCATACCCATGCAGAATCTCAGTGATCAGATCTCTACTATCCAGAGCTCGCCTACTCTCTCTCTGAATGAAAAAGCCCGCCAGCTGCGCGAAAAAGGTGCCGATATAATAAACTTGGGAATCGGCGAACCTCTGAACGATTTCCCCGAAAGTGCACTATTATCTGCGCGGGAAAAATTAGAGACTCGCCAGCTAAAGTATGGTCCCACAGGAGGTCAAAAATCCCTAAAAATTGCCATCCAGGGCTATACGAAAAAGCACTACGGGCGAACCCCAACTTTGAACAATATTACAGTGACTGTTGGTGCCAAACAAGCCCTATTCAATTTGCTGTATGTCCTGCTCAATCCCGGAGAGGAAGTTATCCTCTTGACTCCCTACTGGGTCAGTTACCCAGAAATGGTTAAACTCGCTCGCGGCAAACCAGTATTTATTCCAACCAATGAACTTTTTATTCCTGAAATCGATGTTATTCTGGCCGCAGTGACAGCAAAAACCAAGGCAATTCTCCTCAACACTCCCAATAACCCCACAGGCGCGGTTTATTCTCCGGAGCTGATTGCTGCCCTTGTGGATTATTGTGAAACCAATAATATATTCCTGATTATGGATGATATTTACCACCAGCTTATATTTGGTCCCACCCAATGGGTTCCAGGTTATGTGTTTACCTCTAAACCAATCAATAAATCTCATTTGATCATAATCAACGGTATATCCAAAACCTATGGAATGACTGGATTTCGGATTGGATGGGCGATTGCGTCTGAATCAATTATCGAAGCCATGGAAAAAGTACAGGGCCATACTACTTCTGGTGCTTCTGTTCTGCTCCAAGAAGCAGCCCTGGGGGCACTAAAGGATGGCGAGCAGACCATCTCTGATCTTAAGACATTCATCAAGACCAACAAGGATATTATGACAGGGGAATTAAAGAAGATCAAAGGTATAAATTTAGCTGATCCTGGCGGCACCTTTTATTGTTTCCCTGATTTCCGGGCATTCAATTCAGATTCGCAGCAGCTAGCTGCCCTTCTACTGGAAAAAGCATATGTCGCCACAGTCCCAGGGATTGCTTTTGGGCAAGAAGGTTTTCTGCGGTTGAGTTATACCTGTTCAACAGAACAAACGGCTGAGAGCGCGGCAAGAATCCGCTGGGCAATTGATCCGGAAGCTCCCCGGGAAATCATGATTGGGGATAAATCTTGTATATGTGATTGGGAGAGAAAAAAAGAAGTATGACTAAAAATCAAAATACTCCATTTGAAGACCAGGCCGAAGATCGCAAGAGTGATTTCGGGCTTGATTATCTCGACTTATTCGGATATAGAAAATCTTACTGGAATTTAACGACCGATGGTTATTACCAGGAAGCCCTTTTTAGGGGAGAAGGAATTCAAACCCCGCAGGGAGCGCTCATTGTCCGTTCGGGCGAACGGACCGCCCGGTCTGCAAATGATAAATTTATTGTTAAGGAAGACAGCTCTGCTGGAGATATCTCCTGGGGCGAATACAATACTCCCTTTAACGAGGCTGATTTCGACCGCATTTTTGACAAGATGCGGCAATTCCTGGTTGGAAAAGACATCTTCATCCAGGACGGCATAGCTGGAGCAAGTCCTCAGCACCAGATTCCGGTCAGGGTTATTTCAACCTGGGCCTGGTTGGGATTATTTACAAAGAACATGTTTATCTCACCGGATGAACCCCAAGAGTGGAAAACCCATCAACCAGAATTTACTGTCATTTCCTTACCTGATTTCTCTGGAGATCCCGCTGAGGATCCTCTTAACAGTCCTACCTTAATTTTGTTAAACTTCAAAAAGAAGCTTGTTCTAATTGGCAATTCCGGGTACGGCGGCGAAGTAAAAAAATCCATCTTCACCGCATTAAATTACTATCTGCCAAAGAAAAAAGTTCTTACCATGCACTGCTCGGCAAATGTTGGTCCCCGTGGTGACTCTGCATTATTCTTTGGCTTATCAGGAACAGGAAAAACCACCCTTTCCGCCGATCCAAAGAGAAAGCTAATCGGAGATGACGAACATGGCTGGGACGATGAGGGCATTTTTAACTTTGAGGATGGATCCTATGCCAAAGTGATTGATCTGTCCCAAAAAGCTGAACCGGATATTTATGCCTGCACCCAAACCTACGGCACAATCCTTGAAAATGTGATCATGGATCCAGATACCGGTGATTTGGATCTTTATGACGATTCGATTACCAAAAATACCCGGGCATCCTATCCTCTCAAGTACATTCCTTATTCCTTGCCATCCAAACGGGGGAACCACCCTGAGAATATTGTTTTTCTGACTTTTGACGCTAATGGGGTTATGCCCCCAATAGCCAGGTTATCCCACAATCAGGCTTTGTACCATTTCATCTCCGGATATACTTCCAAGGTGGGTGGAACAGAAGCGGGAGTAGGCGAAGCACCCGAACTCACTTTCAGCGCCTGTTTCGGTGCGCCGTTTATGGTTTTTCATCCGGCTTACTATGCAGATTTGCTAAAGAAGAACCTGGTGAAATACAGTGTAAAAACCTGGTTGCTAAATACAGGATTGGTTGGAGGACCAGCTGGAATCGGAAAACGGATCAGTATTAACCATACCCGGGCTTTGTTATCAGCAGTATTGAATGGCGATCTGGATCAGGTATCGTATCAAGTTGATCCCTGGTTTGGATTTGGGATTCCCCAAAGCTGCCCCCATGTTCCCGATGAGATATTAAACCCGTCTGTAATGTGGACTGATAAAAAAGCCTATGCTAGAAGTATCAACCAACTCGTTGAGCAGTTCAATACCAATATTCTGAAATACAAAGACTCAACTCCGGAAGAGGTGCTGCTTGCCGGGCCTACCCATCAACCAGAGATGGAACAAGAATAATCACCCACTAACTTATATTCCCTCAAAATCAGGACATTGGCGGATCTAATTCGGGATAAAACCTTCTACAATATAAGGTTTATATTTAGTTAGATGTCTGACGGGCAGTCGACCCTGAATAAAAACTCCCTCGTATCGATTCTCAATCTGGTCCACCTGTCCCTCTTCATGGAACAACGAAATCAACCCTCCCATATTGTAGGGAATCTCAACCTGAACTGTTTCATATGATTCATACAATTTGCTTTTTATAGTTTGAAGCAGTTCCAATATCCCGTCCCCTCTTAGTGCAGAAATTGCGACTGCATTCGGAAAAGAATCCAGCGCATGCTGAGCTCCTTCCGGATCACTCAACCGGTCAATTTTATTCAGCACCGGTATGCTGGGGATATCTTGAGCCTCGATAATTTCCAAGGTATTGTGGACTGCTTCTGCCTGTGACATGGCATGCGGGTGGGTCACATCAACAACATGTAAAAGCAAATCTGCTTCTGCGATTTCCTCCAAAGTTGCCCGGAAAGCTGCCACCAGTGTTGTGGGCAGCTTCTGGATAAATCCAACCGTATCAGTGACTAGAATTTGTTGACCATCCGCCAATTCCACCTGCCTGGTAGTGGGATCAAGGGTAGCAAACAATTTATTTGCCACGTACACATCAGCGCCAGAAATCTGGTTTAACAAGGTGGATTTCCCAGCGTTGGTATACCCTACAAGGGAGACTATCGGAATATTGGATTCCTTTCTCCTCGTCCTGTGACGCTGCCTGTGCGCCCGTACTTTCTCTAGTTCTTCTTTTATATGGCTTATTCGGCGCCGAATATCCCGCCTATCAACCTCCAACTGGGTTTCTCCAGGTCCCCTGAGCCCAACACCGGCAGTTCCTCCCGTTCTCCCACCGCCTCCACCTGCCTGTCTTACCAGGTGAGTCCAGGCCCTGGTCAACCTCGGAAGGCGATATTCATACTGAGCAAGCTCGACCTGCAGAGAGCCCTCACTTGTATTAGCATGCTGCGCAAAAATATCCAGGATCAATGCTGTCCTATCAATAATCCGAGTATCCTGCCGCAATAATTCCTCAAGTTCCCGTTGATGCCGGGGTGATAGTTCATCATCAAATAAAATCACATCGGCCATCAGTTCATCTGCGATGGATTTCACCTCTTTCACCTTCCCGGTTCCAATGAAAGTTTTCGGGTTGGGACGACTCATTTTTTGAGTAACTTCACCAACCACTTCAAATCCAGCTGTATCCGCTAATCGACGAAGCTCAGCCAGTGAATTTTCCAAGGACAGTACCTTCTTGTCGTTAAATATTTCTACGCCAACTAACAAAGCCCGATCTACTTTTAACCCTTTCGGTTGTTTACCCTGATTCATAAAACTCTCTTTTTATATTTATCTATTTAAAAATTACTCTAATGACAAAATCCAGGCCAATAAAGTATCACCAACAATTTGCAAGCTCTCAACGGATACCTTGTCCGCAGTGTCAGCGGTTGTGTGCCAATAAGGGTAATCCAGATCAATTATATCCACCGCTGGGATTCCCGCTTCGATAAACGGAGTGTGATCATCCAGCACTGAAAACTTATATTCTGATAAAAACACCTCATCGTATCCCAGTAATCTTGCCTTTTCCCAGATCTGCTCAATTAAATCATCATTTGAATTATATTCCTTATAAATTTTCAAATCAGCATCTCCGACCATGTCCACAATAATCGCAGCTTCCGGCGGAATTTCCAATTGTTTAACGAAAGCACGGGACCCTAGAATCCAATCCCAATCTCCTATACCTCCATTATCTTCTGCATCAAAAAACACTATCTGAACCGGCATATGTAAATCATCAGGAAGAATTCTTGCCATTTCAAGCAAGACAGCTACACCTGATCCCCCATCGTTAGCGCCCGGCACTGGAGAATTTCTCAGCCCAGGATCCGGATCAAGATCAGCAAAAATCCTGGTGTCATAGTGTGCTCCAAGTAGAATGTATTGACCATCCTCCCCCCTGCTGGCAATTAAATTTGTTATAGTTTTTCCTTTTATCTCATGGACCTGCAACTCTACGTCCCATCCATATTGTGTTAATTCTTCGTTCAGCCACTTTAGAATCTGGTCTTGTCCTGGCGTACCAGGAATTCGGGGACCGAGAGATACCTGGTATTCGACATCACTGTATGCCCTCTCACCATTAAAACCAGGAATTTCTTTTTCTATCTCATTATATTCACTGCATCCAGCGGAAAAAATAACTGTAAAAAGTATAATTAAACATGTTAAAAGAAATAATTTAAGGAAAATTGATCTGTTATCCATATTGCCTACACGCAATTTACTGGCGTTTTGAGTGCCAAATACTCTCTGAGATATCTTAACTTAATTTTACCACTCAGCTTCCAGCTCCGCTCTCCTCCCTAATATTTTTCATTTGAGATACTCCGGTACAAATATTGCTACTAGTTTGGCATACATCTTGCAACATTTGAGATATAACGCTATACTTTAGGAGGAGAACATTATGTTCCAAATTCAAAATCAAGTGCTGCGACCGCAAGTTACCGCTCACCTCGCCCAAACCATGTCCCTGCTCCAAATGCCAGCGACGGAAATCCGGCAGAAAATTCGGACTGAATTGGCAAATAATCCGGCTTTAGAAATCGTTGAAGACCGGCGCTGCCCCAGCTGTGGACGAATAATATCAACACCAGGGCCTTGCCCAGTTTGCAGTCAATCATATGATAACAAGCTGGATGAACCAATTGTCTTCATTTCGTCTCCGGAAGATTTCCCTGGTTCCTATACTAATAAAGGTGGACAGCGGGGATCAAATGAAGTTTCTTATGATAATCTTGCTCCCCAGGTTGAGGATTTACCCTCCTTTGTTCTCCGCCAGATAGCCCCTGAAATCCGGGAAGACGAGAGACTCATTGCGGCTCATATTCTCAACAACCTGGACGAAGATGGATTGTTGTCTGTTCCCCTGGAGGAAATCAGCCAGTATTATCATGTTCCGCTCTCCAGGGTAACCCGGGTAGCAGATATCATCAAACATGCCGAGCCGGCAGGTGTAGGCGCCTCCTCTCCAACTGAAGCATTATTAATTCAATTGAGTTTATTGAAAGAAGATACCAATGTGCCTCGGCTGGCCGAAGAAGCAATTCAAAAAGGCATGAAGGATCTCAGCAAGCACAGCTACAGAAAACTGGCGAAAGAGCTGAATACCTCTTATGAACATGCCCAGGAAATTGCTGAGTTTATCCGGGCAAACCTCAATCCTTATCCAGGTCGGGCATTCTGGGGAGATTTTCGCCAACCCAGCAAACCTCAAACCCAGGCCTACCATCAACCGGACATTATCCTTAAGGAGGTTGAAAATTCGCCCCAGCGGAGATTAATCGTTGAAATAATCAGCCCTTACCGGGGAACCCTGCGCATCAATCCTCTATTCCGGCAAGCACAAAAACAAGCCCCGGATGAAAAAAGCGAGGCCTGGGCAAAAGACATAGAAAATGCCGGGCTGCTTATCAAATGCCTCCAGCAGCGCAATCACACCATGGAACAGTTGATGACCAAGCTTGTTACAGAACAGCGGAGTTATATTCTCAGCGGCGACCCAGCATCAATGCAGCCTCAAACTCAAGCTGAAATGTCAGTGCACCTGGGAGTTCACGAGTCCACTATATCCCGGGCAGTCTCCGACAAATCTGTTCAACTCCCCAACAGAAAAATCATTCCCCTCAAACGGTTTTTTGACCGCAGCTTGCCCGTTAGAACCACTCTCCTCCGTTTAGTCGAGAACGAGGATACCCCTCTAACTGACACTGAACTTGTCGAGGAATTATCCCTAGCCGGGTATAATATTGCACGGAGAACAGTCGCTAAATATCGGGCAATGGAAGGCATATTATCATCCCGCCTGCGCCAGAAAGTTTAAAGGTCTATGGTATCGTTGATTTCTAACCCTTCAAGATCTTCAGATGAGATAGAATTGATCTCCGATGAGATAAGCCACCTGCTGGATATCTCTCCTGATCCTTCTATCCTGGTATCCAATCCTGCTCTTGAAATATTGGCAGTAAATGCCTCGATGTCGGAACTGACGGGCTATACACGAAAAGAATTATTATCTCTCCACCTTGAGACCTTGCTTCCAAAATTACTATCCATCACCCAGGATCCAGCTCTCAATCTTGAACTACACAGTATCCAGGGACGGGAGCTTGACCTCATCACCCGCCGGAAACTAAAAATCACCACCTCAGTCCGGGCAAACACCTTGGGCAAATCCAAACGTTTCACAATTTTCCGGCTGAACATACTTGGAAATTCAAGCAGGCGCAATATTTCCGCAGCCCTGGAATCTTCCCAGTTTGATGGCATACTGGCCTTGTCCCAAGTCTTTTATCAAACTGACCTGGATCAAGCGCTGGATATCATTATTCAGGTTGGCAAGAATATGCTCTCTGCAGAATCTTTGGGTATATACAAAATTGACTCAAATCATCCTCAGTTGAAAGCTGTTATTCTGGACAATCCATCTAATTTTTTACCCCCAACTATCTCCACTGCAGATTTTTTCTCTCATTACAAGGACAGTCAATTTTCACCTCCTTATAAACCACCGCTCTCTCCTCTGATGGAACGAGCGGCTCAGATGGGCTCCTCCTTCGTAATTTCATCACCACTGGATGATGAAAATTCAATTAGCGGCCTGATAGTCGCCATGGGGCCAAGTGATTCATATCCTCCCGAGAGACAAGCCTCTCTGGCAGCGATGAAATTGCTGGTAGCAGCTACTGAAGGTGTTTTTAACAACTTCATTCTCAATTCAAACCTTAGTGACAGTTTAACTAAGACAGCTCTCAAAAAAGCCATCGGGGATACAATCAACAAATATACACCTGAAGGGATCCTCTATTTAAATCCGGAGCTTCTGATTGAACAGGTAAACCCCTCAGCGGAGCAAATTCTTGGTTATGCTGAACAGGAAGTCATTAACCGCCATATTGATGATGTCGTTATTGGCACGGACCGATTAACTCCTGCACTCCAGGAGGCTTTAGCCAATATACCCACCCACGACTTGGGACAACTTAAAATTCATCATCGGGATGGCAGTGAATTTCCGGCGCTAATTAAAACTTTTCCTGTGACAAAACCGGATACCGAGGAAATTCAGGGTATTTTGATTTTTGTCCAGGATATCAGCAAGGAAGAAAAAGTCCGCATTCAAACCCAGCAGCTTGAACGCCGGGCACTGGTAGGCCAAATGAACGCGATATTTGCGCATGAGATACGAAACCCCATTAACAACATCTCCTCAGGTGTTCAGCTGCTGGAGAAAATTCTCCCGGAAGACTTCCAACAACGCGATGTTCTTAAAGGTATAAATGATGATTGTGACCGACTCACTCACATTGTGGATACGGTGCTCACTTTTTCTAAATCCCAGAGTTATCATAAAAACCCAATAGACCTTCCAGGCCTGATCGGTCAGATTCTAAACCGCTGGGTACCGCGCATGAAAAGAACTTCAGTCACCCACGTTCTTAAAGTCGAACCCGATCTCCCTTATGTTCTTGGGGATGAACGGGCTCTAGGCCAGGTATTCAATAACCTGGTCAGTAATGCAGTAAGAGCAATGGAAGAAACTGACGGCGGTGTTTTATCTGTTAGATTAAAGTCTATCCAAAAAATCACAGGAGCGACGGGAATACAGATTGATGTCCTCGATACCGGTCCGGGTATTCCCCTGGAAGCCCAGGATCATATATTTGAACCATTTTTCACTACAAAGTCAGATGGAACAGGGCTCGGCTTATCCATCACCAAACAGATTATTACCATGCATGAAGGAACAATCACATTAGTCCCCCTCCCGGAAGGTACCTCTTTTCAAATTATTCTTCCCGGAGCCAATGAGGAGGAACTCAAGGAATGACCGCAACCATCTTGCTTGTAGATGATGAAAAAAATGCCAGGAATAATATCGGCAGTTATTTGGAATCTGAGGGGTATGAAGTTCTTCTGGCGGCAGATTTGAAAACCGCCCGAAAACATCTCGCAGCCCAGGAAGCGGATATTGTCCTTCTGGACGTTCAGCTTCCAGACGGCTATGGCCCGGATTTATTGGCAGAGACATCCCAGTTAGCCAGTCGTCCGCCGATCATTATGATCACTGCCCATGGAAAAATTGACATGGCTGTTGAAGCTATGAAAAACGGCGCCCATGATTTCATCCAAAAACCCATCAAATTTGAACGGCTTGAACAATCCATTAAACGGGCTCAGGATATCGTGGAGATGAGGGAAGAATTAAATCATTACCGGAAAACCCAGCGCGATTCGCTGGATTCGATTGTGATCAATTCCGATATCATGCGCGATGTTTTTGCCCAGGCTCAACGGGCAGCCAAAAGATCAACATCAATATTGATAGCCGGAGAAACAGGCACAGGAAAAGAAGTCTTGGCCCGCGCAATCCACCGAATGGGTCCACGCAGTGATAAGTCATTTATTGATATCAACTGCGCTGCAGTCCAGAATACAATGCTGGAATCTGAGCTGTTCGGATATGAAGCCGGCGCGTTCACAGGGGCGCAAAAAAGGAAACGCGGATTATTAGAAGTAGCCGATGAAGGAATATTATTCCTGGACGAAATATCCTCCATGTCTTCCGATATGCAGGCCAAAGTACTACGGGCATTGGAAGAGCGGACTTTCCGGCGAGTTGGCAGCACAACCTCAATCCAGGTAGATGTCCAAATTTTAGCTGCATCCAATAGAGACCTCCCCTCGTTGATTGAGACAGGAGCATTCCGGGAAGATTTATATTATCGGTTAAAGGTGATAAATCTGGAAATCCCTCCCTTAAGGGAACATCCAGAAGATATCCCGGGGCTATCAGGTCACTTCATTAAAGCAAATAATCCAAAAATGGGTCTAAATATAGAGAATATGACACCGGCCGCGCTGGCCTTGCTAAAAAAATACCAATGGCCGGGTAATATTCGGGAACTACGAAACGTCATAGAAAGAGCAATGATCTTCTGTGACGAGGCGACCATTGACGTTCAGCATCTACCTGCTGAACTAAAAACCTAGACAATAACATTCTGGAGATAACCGTATCAACGTGGATTTTTATGAGTAGACGTCTTTTAACTGCCATCCTTTCCGGATTATTTCTGGCTTTGATCCCTTCCACTACCCTTGCTGAAGGAAATGAAGACAGATCCATACCCCTTTGCCCACCAGACATCTTCTACTATTCCACCCAGGATTGCATGCCGCTAGGTCCCACAGCTTATCTTCTGGACATGGCTGAGATAGGAATAACATTCCCGGAAACTCCCCTCCCGATCCAGGACCCAGACCCATCCCTGGCAGATTTGGAATATAAATACGCTTATGTGCTTCCTGACAGAACGCCAGCGCCAATATTCCGCACATTGAATGATGCTGTCAACAACAATAAGGGAAATATCATCCGCCGGATTACTCCGGGTTTTAATTATGTTTCCATTTCTCAAACTGCATACAGCCAGGGGAAATACTATCACTACACAGATGTGGGCTGGATGTCTGGATCAGACCTGGCACTCACCGACGTTCCCTTTTTTCAAGGCATGGAATTTACAGAAACCCCAAAACAAGATTTTGGTTGGATTCTATCTATGTTTGCAGCCGGTGGAAAAGCTGAAACCAAACGGACCCCCGGTTATGACACTGTTGACTATACCGGCCGAGATCTGGATCATCAGCAATTAGTGCAGATTTATGACGTACAAACTGTCGGGAAATGGGACTGGTATATGGTTGGTCCAGATGAGTGGGTAATCCAGACCGCTGTCGCAAAAGTTTCACCTCGTTCGGAGCCTCCTGAAGGAATGACCTGGAACCGGTGGATTGAAATCAACCTCTATGAGCAAACTATAACTGTATACGAGAACCGAGAATTGGTATTTTCATCCCTGATTGCCAGCGGGATTGGTCCCTACTATACCTATCCAGGTATTTTTACAATCGAGGAAAAAGAAGCTCTAACCCGGATGCGTTGGTTGACTGACCCGGATGATGCCTACAATCTTGAGAATGTTCCCTGGACCATGTACTTTGATGAGAGCCGAGCTTTTCATGGTGCCTATTGGCGGGCAAATCTGGGATACCCGCAATCGCATGGGTGTGTAAATATGTCAGTCGGTGATTCTCACTGGCTGTTTAATTGGGCCAGCATCGGGGATCATGTTTATGTTTACGATCCATCCGGAAAAACACCTCTTTCTGAATCAGATCGCTAGCTGAGAGCAAATCCGTAAACTCCGGTTTTCAGGAAAATGAAGAAATACAAAAGCGAGGAAAATTCCTCGCTTTTGTCATTATATTTGATCGAATAGGATAGTAAATATTTCAAATTAATATAAATTTACATCTCAAATTTTATCAGGGAATATTACTGATAATGTTGCTGTAAGCATTAGCTATCCCAGTACCAAAGATTGATACGACTACTACCAATACTATCGATACGAAAACAAGAATCAGGGCATATTCAACCAATCCCTGACCGGATTCTGAAAACATCTCAAACCTCCTCTTTACGCTAAACGAATGACAAAACCCTTGAGGTAAATCCCTTCCGGGAAACTCAAGTTGGCTGAGTGGTCTGCACTTTGTCCCATATGTACTTGTATTCTAGCATTAATTTCTGCATCCTGTGCAGCACCTGACAAAATTCTAAGGAAGAAGTCCTGGCTGATTCCACCGGAACAAGAAAATGTGGCTAGCATTCCTCCTGGTTTCAGTAATTTAAATGCTAATAAATTGATGTCCTTATAGCCCCGGGCAGCTTTATCCGCGAAAGAAGCCGTGGGTGCAAACTTGGGTGGATCAAGAACGATGACATCAAATTTCCTGGCTTGGTCCCGGAATTTTCGCAGTACCTGAAAGACATCTCCCTGGAGAAGATCTATCTTTCCACCTTCCAGCTTGTTTTCTGCGGCATTCTTTTCAGCCAGGTCCAATGCCTTCCTGGACTCGTCCACCAGGGTAACTGATTCAGCCCCATTCTTAAGCGCATGTACTGAAAATCCACCTGAATAACAAAAACAATCCAGTACGGATTTCCCTTTGCACATCCTCCCCACCAGATCCCTGTTTTCGCGTTGATCAAGATAAAAGCCAGTTTTGTGGCCATTACGGATATCAATCCAGAACTCCAGGTCTTGCTCCCTGATTTTCAACAGGGGATCTGGATCCGGCCCAAACAACGTTCCACTCTGCAAAGGCAGCCCTTCCAACTTCCTTACCTTAACATCGGATCGTTCATAAATTGTTGCGGCGCCGGTTAAATCTCTCAGAATTTCAACAATCTCGTCTTTCCAATATTCGCTGCCGGCGCAGAGAAACTGCACAACCAGAGTTTCCGCATACTTATCGACAATCAATCCCGGTAGCCCATCCGATTCCGCAAATACCAGCCGCTTCATCTGGGAGTTCAATCCTATCAGGTCTCGATATTCCAAACTGCGTTTAATCTTGGCGTTTAAGAAATCCCGGGAGATAAGTTCTTCAGGAATCCAGCTCCAAATTCTCGCTCTGATTTGTGATGACGGGCTGTAGGATCCCCAGGCTAAAAAAGACCCTTCTTTATCAAGAATCTGTATTGTTTCCCCGGACAAAGGATCTCCTTCCACTCGATCCACTGCGCCGGAAAAAATCCAGGGGTGCCGGTGAAGAATTGGTTTTTCCCGCCCCTTTTTTAAATACATCCGTTTATTTTCTGCCAGTTTTAGTCCTTTTTTTAATTGTTAAAATCCTTGATCATCGCTCTGAACTCGTCCTCAATGATAATTTTAATTCCCAGTTCTTGCGCTTTATCGTGCTTTGATCCCGGATCATCTCCAACCAGAATGTAGTCTGTATTAGCGCTGACTGATCCAGTCACTTTGCCGCCTGATGCCTGAATAATCTCTTTAATTTCTCCCCTGGTGTAACTTTTTAATTTTCCAGTGAGGACAAAAACCAGCCCGGTTAACTTCATGTCCTCAAGGTCTGCTTTGGTTTTAGTCTCAACAGAAGGCCAAACCCCATTCACTTTTAATTTCCGAAGAACTTGCTGGTTAGTTGGACGGTTGAACCAATCAATGATTGCCTGAGCTATATTCGGTCCAATTCCCGGGATATTTTCCAACTCTTCCAAAGAAGCCTGGTTAAGTGCATCCAAGTTCCTGTAATTCCTGGCTAATATTCCTGAGACTACCTCCCCTACTCCCCTGATCCCCAGCGCAGTGATCAATCTATCCAGGAGCTGGTTTTTTGATTGGGTAATTGCCTCCAAAAGGTTGTCTGCCTTTTTCTCGGCAAACCCTTCTAACTTCAATAGATCAGCCTTCTGCAGACTGTATAAATCCCCTACACTGGTTATCAGGCCTTCATTGGCCAGTTGTTCAACAATCTTAATCCCCAAACCAACAATATCCATAGCCGTCCTGGAGACAAAGTGTTCAATATTCCTGATCAACTGCGCTTCGCAGCTGGAATTAACACAATACCAGGCGACTTCCCCTTCAATGTGTTCAACTGGTTCTTGGCATACTGGGCAAATTTCAGGAGGTGAATAAACCCTTTCCGCTCCTGTCCGGATGTCCTTCACTGGTCCCATAATATACGGAATTACTTCTCCCGCCCGCTTCACCATTACCCGATCACCTTTCCGAATATCCTTATCGCTGATGAAATCAAAGTTGTGAAGCGTAGCTTGTTTTACAGTCACACCTCCAATTTCCACTGGCTCAAGAACTGCATAAGGTGTCAACACACCAGTTCTACCGACATTTACTCTGATATCCTCAAGTGTAGTATTTACAACCTGGGCAGGAAATTTAAAGGCAATTGCCCCTCTGGGCGCTTTTCCTACCACTCCCAGATTATCAGCTAAATCCAGATCATTGATCTTAATAACCACACCATCAATCTCATAGTCCAGTTTCCGACGTCGGTCTTCCCAGTCCTCCAGGGAATTGATCACAGCATCCAGATCAGGGCAAAAATCGAAATCCGGAGTTGGAAAACCCAGCTGCTCCAGGTAAGAAAGGGTTTCTTTTTGCGTCCTTGGCAAAGTATCGGAACTGGTTACAATTTGATACACAAGTAGAGTCAGCGGACGTTTTGCAGTTAATGAAGAATCCAACTGGCGCAATGATCCTGCCGCTGTATTTCGTGGATTTACATATGTTCTTTCCCCTGCTTCTTCGAGGTATTTGTTCAGTTTATCAAAGTCAGATATCCGGATAAACGCCTCCCCTCTGACTACAAGGTTTTGCGGAGGCACCGTGCTTTCCGGATCTGGCGGAATTCGAAGCGGCAGCGTTCGGATCGTTCTTAGATTCTCCGTAATTTCCTCGCCGATTACACTATTTCCCCTGGTTGCACCCCTGGTAAACAAACCGTTTTCATAATGCAGCACAACTGTTAATCCATCCAGCTTCGGCTCCATCATAAATTCAGCGCCTGCCGCACTTTCATCCAGCCGGGATATCCGTTCCTGCCAGGCTCTCAACTCATCCGCTGAAAAGGCGTTGTCGAGACTCAAAATCGGCGCCGGGTGCTCCAGTCGGGTGAATGCTTCAGAAGGGGGAGTACCAGCCCGTTGTGTTGGAGAATCGGGAGTTTTTAATGCAGGATATTTTTCCTCTAGCTCCAAAAGTTCTCTGTAATAATTGTCATATTCGTTATCACTGATTACCGGATTATTAAGAATATAATAGCGATAATTATGTGATCTTAGCAGCTGCTGGAGCTCTACCAAACGTTGTTGGTGGGGGTTGTATTCCATAAATCCCATTATAGCTTATATCCGTCGTGGAATAATCCCCTTGCCATTTTTGGAATAGCTGGAATTTAATTCCTGCCCAGTGAGGATATTGGTATAATGCTTACGGATAATGAAAGAATTATCCAACTTAAAACTATCAGTAAGTTACCAAATTATTTCTTATACTTAATAAAATGATTTCCCAAAATCTATTTTATGAGGAGCGATCATGTCTGCTGGAAAACTAATCGGCTATATCTTTGCAGCTATTGCGATTTTTTTTGGTGTGATTTTTATCTGGGGTGCTTTTGGCTCAGAAGGGCAACCATCCTGGATTATCGTCGGCACCATAAGTGTGCTGATAGGGTTTGGAATTATTTGGTTTGCTGGGAGAAAACAGACAACCGGAGATGAAGAAGTAACAGTCAAAATAGATCTATCCGGAGATGTTAATCTGGATTCACTCACCTGTAAGTCCTGTGGAAGTCCGTTAAGTCCTGAGCATATATCCATGGTCGCTGGCGCCCCTGTGGTTTCCTGTCCATCGTGTGGAACAACATATCAACTTACTGAAGAGCCAAAATGGTAACCAGGAAGAGGCTATCCATGAAAAAAACTGCTTTATTTCTCCTGCTGCTTATTGTTCTGCTGATTCCCAGCTCTGCACTTGCGCAGAGTTATTACTTCAGACTGGACATAGAAACTGTCCATGTCTTTTGGGAAGCTGACGGTACGCTGGATTTGATATATGAATTCTTTTTTATTAATCAGCCAGAGGGACATACTATCGAGTACGTGGACGTAGGTTTGCCTAACAACCAATATTCTGATAGCAACATTTCAGCCGACATAAACGGCCAATCGCTTTCCTACATTTCCAGTTCCGGGTACGAAGGTAGCGGAACAGGTGTTGCCGTGGGATTAGGCTCCAATTCGATACCTCCTAGCGGGCAGGGTGTGGTCAGGGTTTTTATAAACGATATCGAAGATGTTTTGTTTCCTGACACTGAATCCGATGATTATGCAAGCGCAGTTTTTATGCCATCCTA
>JAIORG010000053.1 GCA_021108255.1 Anaerolineales bacterium
GTAAGTCTCAATCAGCCGTTGAGAATCCTTGAGGATTTGTTTTTCATCTTCGACCACGCTGTCAGGAGGAAGACCGCCTTTACTCTCACCAAGGCTCATCGATCCCCGGGAAGCATGCAATCGCAAACCTACTTCCAGGGCAGCTTCGATTTCATCATCCAGCCGGGAACCATTTGGAAACAGATAAAGATGGTCTGAAGCGGTTGTGCATCCAGAGAGTGCTAATTCTGCCAGGGCAGTTTTAGTCGAAATCCGGATATCTTCCGGTTTCATCCTGGCCCAGATCGGGTAAAGGGTTTTTAGCCAGTGAAATAAATTAGCATCCTGCGCTTCCGGAACCACGCGGGTTAATGTCTGATAAAAATGATGATGAGTATTTACCAACCCGGGCAGCACAATATGCCCTGATAAATCCAAAACCTGGTCTGCCTCAATTGGCAGCTGGTCTGATCCTCCGACTTGCTCGATAAAGCCGTTTTTAATAAAAAGACCACCATCCTTTATTTCACGGCGGTGGTCATCCATCGTAACAACTATTTGAGCATTTTTAATAAGGAGCGTTGCCATAGGAAATTCCTGATTTTGAACTTGTCTGACAATATTAAGTTTAACAAATATTCCCTCTCTTGTCAATTGTCTGACAAGTGCCAGGGCAAGAATATGATTTTAATCATGTGGTATCGGGAAAATAGTTATTCTGTTCCACCAAACTGCATTTCAAACGATTAATTACTGGTATTCCCCCTCGCGTTTAGTGATTAGAACAAAAAGTTAAACAAGTTCTTTGCCAAAATCGGGTTCAACAGGGAAAAGACAGCCAAACTCAAGATCAGGATAAAACTGAGCAAGGCAATTAATGATAGGCATCCTCCCCGATCAATTCTTTTCCGGGGCATTTCCGGTTTTTTCTTTTTTGCTGGAGATTCAGCTTTCTTCTTACCATTCTTTTTGGCGATTTCTTTGGTAATCACACCAGGCGAAGATAACTTATCCTTTCGCTTTTTACTTGATTTTTTTGTTTGTGTTGGACCGACCTGGTCAAGGTTAAAATTTACATTGAATCTGCCGCTTTGCGCTTTCAGCAGCTCATTTTTAAATTCTGCAGCCAGCTGGAATCTGTCATTAGGATGAACCTGGAGTGCTTTTTCCACTGCTTCTGCAACTCGTTTAGAAACTTTTGGATTTCTTTCCCGAACAGGTGTCAATTCTATCTGGTCCATGGTTTGGGCCAAACTGTCCTCTGGAGTTAACCCGGTTAAAGCAGTATATAATGTGGCACCCAGAGAATAGATGTCTGTCCGGGCATCTGTCCGGGCTGCGCCATACTGTTCCGGAGGAGAAAAACCCATGGTCATCGCCCGGGCACCAGTAGTGGTCGTTAGATCCCCATGCATGAGTTTTGCCAGACCAAAATCTACCAGGTAAATCTCTCCCCCCGGTGTGATTCTAACATTGGCTGGCTTGATATCCCGATGAAGGACTGCCGGATCCCGGGAATGCATATACGCCAGCGCATCACAAATTGATGCCCCAATGAATACCACTTCTTCCTCTTCAAAGGGACCCTGATGCTCCAGCTTCTCCTGGAGGTCTTCTCCCTCAATGTAATCCATGATCAGGTACTGACCCTGGTCTTCAAGACTGAAGTGATCTGAAACGCGAGGCATATTCGGATGCCGGAGACTGGCAAGGATGGTCGCTTCCCGGCGAAATTGCCTGGCATAATCTTCTATAGTAAACAGGTTCTCCTTTACAGCAACTTCGACCCCCAGGTTTTCATCCACTGCGCGGAAGATAGAACCCATTCCACCGTGGCCTAATACCTCGATGATTCGGTATCTGTCAAGAAGGAGCTCACCTTGTTTAAGTGTCATTAAGATTTAACTACCGGACCTCAGATATCTAGATTTCTGACTTCATTTGCATGGGTAATGATAAATCGTTTCCTTGGTGGAACAGAGGATCCCATCAACATATCAAAGGTCCTGTCAGCTGCTGCTGCATCCTCAATTGTAACTCGGAGCAGGGTTCTAGTGCTGGGATCCATAGTTGTGTCCCAAAGCTGCCGGGGATTCATCTCTCCCAAACCCTTATATCGTTGAAGCTGAGCCTTTTCAGGGGTTAATCCCAGTTCCTTAAATAGGTCCACCTTTTCTTTCTCCGAGAAAAGGTAGGTCTTTTTATTTTTATGTGAGAGCCGGTACAGCGGGGGCTGGGCGATATATAAGTGACCGGTATCAATCAATGGCTGCATATATCTGAAAAAGAACGTCAACAGCAAGGTGCGTATATGGGCGCCGTCAACATCTGCGTCAGTCATGATGATCACTCGCCAATACCTCAACCCTTCAATGTCAAATCCTTCCCCGATACCAACACCCAGGGCGGAAATTAATGATCTGACTTCATTATTTGCCAAAATCTGGTTAAGCCTCGCTCGCTCAGTGTTCAGGATTTTCCCCCGCAGCGGTAAGATCGCCTGGAAATGGCGGTCCCTGCCCTGCTTGGCAGACCCACCTGCGGAATCACCCTCGACGATATAGATTTCGGATTCCCTGGGATCCCGGGAAGAACAATCGGCTAACTTTCCGGGCAACGTCATGCTTTCCAGCGCAGATTTCCTAATAACCAGGTCTCTGGCTTTGCTGGCTGCCCTTCTCGCGCGAGCTGAGGTTAAACACTTATTTACAATTGCCTTTGCTGCAGCCGGATTTTCTTCCAAAAAGGTTTCAATCCCTTCCCCTACAACCTGCTGGGCATGGGTTTTCACCTCTGCGTTCATCAATTTTACTTTCGTCTGGCTTTCAAACTGGGGAGAGGGATGCTTAACGCTGATAATCGCGGTTAAGCCCTCCCGGGTATCATCCCCGGAAAAATTGGCGTCAGAATCTTTTAACAGTTTCTTGGTTCTGGCGTAATTGTTTACCGTCCGGGTAATGGCAGCCCTAAAACCAGTCAGATGCGTCCCGCCATCAATGGTATTGATGGTATTAGCAAAAGCATAGACCGATTCTGCATATGAATCTGTGTATTGAAATGCCGCGTCAATCACAATATTATCAATTTCTTTTTCAACATGGATCACAGGATGTAATTTTGTTCGGTTGCGGTTGAGATACCGTACAAAGGAAGTGATTCCCCCGTCAAAGAAAAAATTCATCTCCCGGTTAGTTCTTTCATCTGAGAATTTTATCGTGACACCCCGGGTAACAAACGCCATTTCCCTGAATCGCTGAACCAGGGTATCAAATGAAAAAGTGAGCTCAGTATCGAAGATCGTTTTATCATACAGAAATGTCTGTGTCGTGCCTGTTTTCCCCTTGGGTACGGCGTCCCCTACAATTTCTAGTTTTGTGACCGGGATCCCCTTTTCATACCTCTGATAGTATTCCTTTTTATCCCGCCAAACCCGGACTTCAAACCACTCCGAAAGTGCATTCACAGCTGACAAACCCACACCGTGCAATCCGCCTGATACTTTATATCCTCCACCGCCGAATTTACCACCGGCATGAAGCTTGGTCATCACCAGCTCAAGGGCTGGCACTTTTTTCTCTGGGTGAATGTCAACCGGGATTCCACGACCATTATCAGTGACCGTGACACTTTCATCAGCATGGATGATAATCTCAATCTCATCACAATATTCCGCCAGGGCTTCGTCAATTGAATTGTCAACTACTTCATAAACCAGGTGATGAAGAGCCTTGATGTCAGTTCCACCAACATACATACCGGGGCGAAGACGGACAGCTTCCAATCCCTCCAATACCTGAATATCTTTTGCATCATAAGACAATTTTTTCTTCTTCGCTGCCACAAAAACCTCCTGCAAGTTTTACGCAAAACCGCATCATACTATGATTTGGATTATTTCTCTATCGTCGGGCGTTCTTCCTCGATCGTCTGGGGTCTACCTACCAACTGAAATTCTTCAAACCAGCGAATCATATCCTGGTAGTAAACAAAACTCGCTGCCAACATACCGGTTGTCACAAAAGCATGACCTATTATACTGATCATCATTAACCAGGAATTTTCCGGTGGAACTTGCCAAACAATATTCAACCCCTGGTTAACCAATATTGCCAGCATGATAAACAAACCGGTTTTAAAGAAAGTCATATTAGTCAACCGGATACTTTGCAGCATGGACTTCCAGGCTTTTTGACCCTGGGAAAATACCCCGTGAGGTGAGAAAAACAATGGAAATATCAGCCAGAAAGAGACAATTCCAAAAAGAATGATCACAAGCTGCCCCAGAGAGACACTAAAAAATGTAATACCTGTAGCTACACAGCTTCCCAATCCAAGAATTCCCAAGAACAGGATAGACCATATCAAGCTCAACAGAAATGATTGAATACTAAACCGGGGCCACTCACGCAGAATCGTTAGCCATTTCACTTCATCAAAAAGAGCTGCCTGCCTTACACTGGAAAAATACAAACTACCCAAAGCTAACCCTGCCAAAAACAGCACGAGACTGATGGTTACCGCAATGCTCAGCTGTGATATATCCCAGAATATTGGATTACCAAGAGGGTTTTCGACCGGTAATATTGAAGTAAACAAACTGAATATACCTACTGGAAAAGATCTGAGAGCAATAAACAGGTTGATCCGTTCAGCGGCGATCATCCATATTTCCTGACCAACTTCTATCCTCTCCCCAAAATCGGGTGAGAGAAGTGCTGACATTTCATTCATTTCCGCAATTACCCCCTCAATTAGTGCTGTTATTCGGAGGTGCGGCGCGAACCATAAAACCAGATCAAACCCAATCGGAAACAGCAGCAAAATCAAATGATTGGTGACGGCATCAAACCCATTTCGGACGGATTTAAGAACATTTGGGTATTCTGGCAAGGCTATTTTATTTATCTTCATCGATGTTCTATTTTACCATACAACATGCTCTCAAATTCCTTTGAAAGCCCTGCTGAGAAGCGCTCAAATCCCTTGGAAAAACCCCTGGCAGAGACCATAATGGGTTATTGTTTTTGGAATGAAATTTCCTTTTTAGAGTTGTTCTGAAGTGATACAATCTCTACTACTAATTCACAGCTGCTAAAGGCGGTTATCAAAAAATAATAAGTATCGCGCGTATTGAAAAGAATGGGCTAAGTGGGTTGTCCAGAGATATGCTTGAGGTTGAAGGATATAGTGTATTCATCAGGCAAAAGTTTTGGACCTGATCCCAATTATCCTAAACTCTCGCTGGACAAGAAATAGCTAGTAATAGCAAGCCGGTTTATAAAAAGAGGTAAAAATGACCAAGAAAATTGATACTTTATTCATTAATGCCCACGTTCTCTGTATGGATGAAACGTTTGCCTGTTATGAAAATGGAGCCGTTGCTGTTCTGGATGATCATATCCATGCCGTCGGATCCACAGATGCGCTCAAAAACACATTCACCGCCGGGGAAGTGATCGACTGTGAAGGCAAGGTCCTCATGCCCGGGCTGGTAAATGCCCACACACATGTCCCAATGAATTTGCTACGCGGACTGGCTGATGATCTCCGGCTAGACGTATGGCTTCTTGGTTACATCATGCCAGTTGAGCGGGAATACGTGAATCCAGAATTTGTCCGACTGGGCACTTCTCTTGCTTGCGCCGAATTGATCAAATCCGGTGTTACCACTTTCGCAGATATGTATTTTTTTGAAGACCAGGTGGCGGAAGGGGCTGCTGAAGCAGGGCTGCGGGCTGTTTGCTGTCAAACAATTCTGAAATTCCCATCACCAGATGCGGCTTCCTATGAAGAAGCCCTGGCGGCTTCCGAAAGAATGATCAAAAAATGGAAAGATCATCCCCTGATCACTCCAGCGGTAGCTCCCCACGCGGCTTATACATCCACAGTTGATATCCTGAATTCAGCAACCGCTTTGGCCCAGAAATACGATGTGCCACTACATATCCACGTATCTGAAACAGCCCAGGAAGTTGAAGACAGCTTAAAAGATCTGGACATGCCTGTTGTTCCCTACATTGAACAGCAGAACGTGTTGAAATCCAAGGTTATCGCTGCTCATTGCGTACATATCGATGAACGGGAAATGCATACTCTGCAAAAACATGGAGCCGGAGTTGCTCACAATCCCACCTCAAATTTAAAATTGTCATCAGGTATCGCACCAATCAGCCGCATGCTGGAACTTGGTCTCAATGTTGGTATTGGCACAGATGGAGCGTCGTCCAATAATGACCTCGACATGTTTGAAGAAATGCGTCTGACAGCTCTACTCGCTAAAGGAAGCAGCGGAGATCCAACTGTTGTCCCGGCCAGAACAGCTGTCGCTATGGCAACCAGCATGGGTGCAAAATCAATCCATCTTGGAGATCAGACAGGTTCTATTGTTGAAGGGAAAAAAGCGGACCTGATCCTGGTAAACCTTCAAACCCTGCATAACACTCCCCAGTTTAAAAATGATCCGGATGGTGTATATGCACAGCTTGTTTATTCCGCAAAATCCACGGATGTCACTGATGTGATGGTGAATGGAAAATGGCTCATGCGGTCCCGGGAATTATTAACTGTGGATGTGAGCCAACTGCAGCCAAAAGCCCAAGCTCTCGCAGAGGAAATTGACCAATTCCTGATCACGCGCTTCCAATCAGTTTACTCCAAATTAATTGCGGTCGGCGGTGCGGAAGAACAGGAAAGTTATGAGGTCCAGATCAAAGTTAAAGTAGATGATCCGCAAGCTGTCATTGATAAACTACTCCAATCTGAACTCGAAATTCACTATTACCGTCACTATCATGAATTTGACACTTATTTCGAATTTGAAGATCCTGAAGAAGGTTGGCTCCGTTACCGCGAAGATGAGTTTATTGATAAAGACGGCAAGGTGGAGAACATCCGCTACAGACTTACCTTAATTGGACCAAAACGCGAACGTCACCTTCCCCAGGACGTTTTATTATCACGGAGCAGGTTCATTGCCCCTGCCCCTCACAGCCTCCGGTTTTATCGGGAATACTTCAATCCCTCGAATGAAACCTTCGTAGAAAAAGACCGGCGGCGGTGGAAAGTCTGTTTTCGTGATATTGAATTCTATATCAATGTAGACCGTCTGGATGACCCCGCCCTGGGGACCTTCCTTGAGGTTAAGAGCCGCACCTGGAGCCTCGAGGATGCGGAAGAAAAAGCTCAAGCTGCCGAAGATTTACTTAACTTACTGGGTACTTTTCCCCAGGAGAATGAAACTCTGGATTACATACAGATTGTCGGGTCAAAATCCTGAATTATGAAAATTGCTGCCCTGGCAGATATTCACGGTAATTATCAAGCCCTGATTACTGTTATCGATCATGTTGAACGCTGGAAACCCGACCTGGTTTTTGTCTTGGGAGATATTATCAACCGTGGACCGTGTTCCAGAGAGTGTCTGCATTTGATCCAACAAAAAATCGAATCTGATTCCTGGCAAACTATCACCGGGAATCATGAACAATATGTACTCAGATTTGACGGTCCGGATGCTCCCAGGGATGGGAATAAATTTGAACTGTCAAAAATAATCCATTGGACTTATCAATCTCTTTCTCCCGGGGATATTCAATCGGTCAAAGAGTTGCCGCTTGAGATCGAAACCCAGTTACCAGGAAACCAAATTGTGAAAGCTGTCCATGCATCTATGGGCGGAATAAGGATTGGCATCTACCCGGATTCCAGCCAAAAGGAAATCCTCGACATTATTCAACCTGATGTGGACTTATTTCTGGTTGGCCACACCCATCAACCGCTGATAAGGACAATCGGAAAAACAACTGTCATAAATGCTGGGTCCATCGGCCTTCCATTTGACGGTGATACCCGGGCCGGATATGCCCAGATCACACGAGAGAGTAACCAGTGGACAGGGAAAATCATTCGCCTGGAATATGACCAGGAAGCTGCACGCCAGGACTTTTACAGCACACATTTTATTCCCCAAGGTGGTCCATTAGCTGAACTTGTCCTCACAGAAATGAAACTTGGCTGGCCTCAATTATCACACTGGTTTTCCCGTTATGAACAAGCCGTTTTAGACCACAAAATCAGCATAGAAGATGCAGTAAGACAATATCAGAAAAATCCTAATCTGAAATAAAACAATAAGAACGAATAAACAGCTCTAACAACAGGAAAAACATGACTAATCAGAGATTGGCGTTCGCAAAATCCGCGGCAGTAGAAACTGGAAAATTATTGCAGGACCGTTTCTACAACGGGAGTCGCCAGGGGGAATTAAAGGCAGATCAAACCCTGGTTACAAAAGCTGACCGGGATGCTGATCGCTTATTGCAAGACCTGATCGGGAAAAAATTTCCGGGTGATGGAATCCTCAGCGAGGAAGGCAGTACCGTTCTTCCCCAGAATGAACATGTCTGGGTTCTGGATCCGCTCGATGGCACGGTCAATTTCAGCCTGGGGCTGCATTACTGGGGTGTTTCTATCGCTCATCTGGAACATGGAGTTCCGCAAACTGCTGCAGTATATTTTCCTCTTATTGATGAACTGTATACAGCATCCATTGGCGAAGGGGCAGAATTAAATGGAACGCAAATCCTGGTATCAGTTCCTCAAGTTGATTCTCCCTACTCTGTGTTTGTTCATTGTTCTAGAATGCACGACCTCTATCAAGTGACCCTTCCTTACAAAACTCGCTCATTGGGCGCGGCAGCGTATCATTTATGCCTGGTTACAAAAGGAACTGCCCTGCTGGCTTTTGAAAGCACACCAAAATTATGGGATTTTGCAGCCAGTTGGCTGATAATTAAAGAAGCTGGAGGAGAGATTCGGGCAAATGGAGATCTACAGCCCTTTCCAGCCCAGCGTGATATTAATTATAATAGCCAGGCCTATCCAATTCTCGCTGCCGCCTCCAAAACGGTGATGGATAAAGCGGCAGTCAGGATTATTACTAAATAATTATCAGTAGAGGAGTAAAAGCTATGAAATACAGATATTTGGGAAATTCAGGATTACAGGTGTCCGCATTATCCTTTGGATCCTGGGTAACATTTGGAAGCCAGGTAGATATAGATAAAGCTATTGAGCTAATGACGATTGCCTACGATGCCGGGGTGAATTTTTTTGACAATGCAGAAGTGTACAGCAATGGACTAGCGGAAACAATTATGGGAGAGGCATTAAAAAAGACTGGTTGGAAACAAAAGGACCTTGTGCTCTCAACCAAAATATTCTGGGGTGGAGAAGGTCTCAATGAAAGAGGACTGTCCAGAAAACACATCATTGAAGGGTTGGATGGATCTCTGGCACGGATGGGTGTCGAATATGTGGATTTGATATTCGCCCACAGGCCTGACATCCACACTCCCATTGAGGAAACTGTCCGGGCATTTAATCATGTCATCAATCAAGGCAAGGCTTTTTACTGGGGAACCAGCGAGTGGTCTGCCCAGCAAATTATGCAAGCATACGCGATTGCCAGACAGGAACATCTTATTCCCCCCTTGATGGAACAGTCCCAATACAACATGTTTCACAGAGATCGCATTGAAATGGAATATCAGCGGCTTTACAGTGAAATCGGGCTAGGGACAACCATCTGGAGTCCGCTTGCCAGCGGATTATTAACCGGGAAATACAACCAGGGAATTCCAGAAGATTCAAGGGCAAACCTTGAAGGATATGAATGGCTGCTAAAACGTTTCACAGATGAAAAAGCGAAAGCTCAAATAGAGAAAGTGATCAAGCTGGCCAGTGTAGCAGAAATTATCGACTGCACCACGGCTCAGTTGGCTATTGCCTGGTGTTTGCTTAATCCGAATGTAAGCACGGTAATCACAGGCGCATCAAAAGCCTCTCAAGTAAAAGACAATATGAAAGCAATCGATATCGTGGATAAACTAACCCCTGAAGTGGTAGAAACAATCGAAGAAATCCTGGACAACAAACCTGAAATGCCGCCCGATCTCAGATAGAAAGAATTATTGATTTATTCTGTAGGTGGCAATGAAAACTGACTATATCCACACATTCAGCGGCTGAGTTTTGACAATCAGCCGCTTATTTCTAGCTTAATTTTTGCAGCGAGCCTTTTCGCTCTTTCCACTGCGTCCCCCAGGTAAGCCGATCCATCCATTGCTTCGCCAATTTCTGTTCGAGATAAATATTCCAGCAAAGCAGGATCTTTTGAAACCAGTTCTGACAATGGATTTAGCTCCCCTTCCCGCACTGCTGCCCACGCTTGCAGGGCGTGATTCCGCAGTACCTGGTGCATCTGCTGGCGATCTGCGCCAGCTTTACTGAGGGTCATTAATAACTTTTCGGTAGCCGCGAACGGACCGTAATCCTCCAAGTTATGTTTAATCCCTTGTTCAAAAACCTGAAGCCCGGAAAATATTGCCTTGCATTCACGAAGCATTTCATCAGTAATGAGGAAAGCTTCAGGGAGAATTACCCGCCGATTTGCGCTGTCATCCAGTGTGCGTTCAAGCAAAGAATGAGCCGCATTATCCCAAGCAGTCCGGGGAAGCTGTGCCAGATGCCTGCCCAGCGAGTTGATTTTTTCAGCCTTGACCGGGTTTTGTTTAAAGGGCATTGCTGAAGATCCAATCTGTTTCTCCCCAAAAGGCTCTGCCAATTCAGCAAAAGCCGGGGATTGCAAGATTCGCAAATCAAATGCCATTTTGTATAAAACTGCGCCCAACCCTGAGAGTGTAGTCAACACTCGATAATCTTGAATGCGGGGATAAGTTTGAGAAACAACCTCAAAAAATTCAATGCCCAGTTTTTTCGCCATCCTATCCTGAAATTCTGCCAGATTTTCCTTGCCAATCAAGGACGCAAAAGACGCGCTGGTTCCCACTGCTCCACAAAATCCCTTTGACTTTATCCCACCCTCAAGAGCAATCAATAAACGGTAATACATCAACAGATCCTGAGCTGGCTGAGCTAAACGGTACCCCAATGTGGTCGGTTCTGCCGGTTGTAAATGAGTGAACCCAATCAGGGGCATTTCTGCAAAGCGATCAATTAAGCCAACCATCACTTCCAGCAGACCATGAAGTTCCTCAAGGATCAAAACCAGAGCATCTTTCAGCTGGAGAATGAGTGCATTATCCTTGATATCCATCGAGGTCGCACCCAGATGAAGTATTCCGCCTGCTGATGGGCATTGTTTTGCAAACACCTGAAGTTCCGCCATCAGATCATGATGAATTTGCTCTTCTATCTTTAAAGATTGAGCCAGATCGATTTCTCCCGCGCTGGTCCGGAGTTCAGCTGCCTGATCTGCGGTGACCAGCTGGTATTTGATCTGAACCTCAGCCAAATTTGCCCAGATTTCCCTCCATAACAGCCTGGTATTGTATTCTCCCCAGATTTCCCTCATCTGAGGTGAACCGTATCGCCAAGAGAAAGGAGATTGATATGTTTTTTGGTCTCTCATGAATTATCCTGGTAAAAGCGAAATAATTACTGCTGCTGGGTTAATGAATTACACCCCCATTATAATACTTCCGGCATAAATCAGCGTTGATGGTAGAACAATAACAACTCCTAGAGCCTTAACTGTTATCTTCACGAGGTTAGCGGGAAACCGGGTACATATGATAAAATCCATCAATTAGGTCATACGATGAAAGATCAAAGAGGATATAATATACAGAAGTAAATTTCATTAGGGAGGATTGGTCTGGAGACTAGAAAAATAACCCAGAACCTGGACCAGAGATCAAAATCTCTTGAGTACCTTCAACCTGGCACAAAATTAGAAGGCCGGTATAAAATCCTGTCAACGGTTGGTCGGGGGGGAATGGGAGCTGTCTATCGGGCACAAGACCTCCGTTTTAAGGTTGAAAAGGTAGTTGCCGTCAAAGAAATGATAAACCAGGCAACAGATTCTGATATCCAGGCAACGATCATAGAAACATTTGAACGGGAAGCCAATATCCTGGCAACAGTCAGTCATCCCTCAATTCCCACTATCTATGACTATTTCACACTTGGCGCCCGTTCCTACCTGGTGATGGAATTCATCGATGGTGACAATCTTGAAATTAAACTTCAGCAAAGACGGGCTCCTTTCCAGGAAGAGGAAGCCATCAGCTGGGCGATAGCTCTCTGTGATGTTCTGGATTACCTGCATAACCACGAACCTGAACCAATAATTTTCCGGGATATCAAACCAGCCAACATCATGATCACCAGGCGGAATCAGATCAGGCTAGTAGACTTCGGTATCGCAAAAACTTTCCAAACTGACGCCAAAGGAACTATGATCGGAACGGAAGGATATTCACCTCCTGAGCAGTATCGAGGTGAAGCATCCCCGCAAGTTGATATATATGCCTTGGGCGCAACCATGCACCACCTGATTACCAATCAAGATCCACGGACTGAACCTCCTTTTACCTTTGATGAACGCCCAATCCGGGAAGCAAATCCGAATATAACAGTAGCCCTGGAAACCATCGTCAATACAGCTTTACAGTACAATCCACCGGACCGGTTTGAAAATGCAGCAATTATGAGAAAAGCCTTGATCGGGCTGGCGCAGAAAACAGGTATGCTCGAGGATGAAATTTCAATTGCTCAAGCGACCCAATTCTTCCAGGATCAAAGCCATTCTCCCATCTGGACATTTACCTGTGAGGATGAAATCCGAGGAACTGCAAGTTATCAAGATGGCATCCTGTATATCGGATCATACGATCATAATCTTTATGCTCTCGAAGCGGCAAATGGAAAATTTGTCTGGAAATATGCGGCGAATGGCGGCATTGTCAGCAAACCGGCAATTCATGACAATAAAGTTTATTTCGGTTCAACCGATCAATACGTTCACTCTATCTCCTGTCGAAATGGGAAAAAAGTCTGGGTGCAGTCGACCGATGGGGCAATTTACTCCTCGCCGACGATTGCGGAAGGACACCTCTTTATTGGTTCCGATGATGAATATCTCCACGTAATAAATATCTTAGCCGGAAGAGAAGCCTGGCGTGCAAATCTCGGTTCACCGGTCAGATCCAGCCCAACCGTCATCTCAGACATGGTATATATTGGCAGCGAAAACGGAGAAATCCAATGTTATGATTTCAGCGGGAATATCAAGTGGAGAACCTCCGCTAAACGGGCAGTCACTTCATCACCCCATTATTATGATAATGTCATTTACATCACGTCTCTAGATTCTGTCCTGTACGCAATTGACGCAAAATCCGGATGGGTGATTTGGCGTTTCCGGATGGAAAATGGTTCTATCAGCACGCCCGTAACGAATGAGAATCACGTTTATGTAGGCTCAACAGACAATACCTTTTACTGCATTAACATCAAAACCTCCAAAAAGGTTTGGAGTTTTGACACCGATAATCAAATTAACAGCTCACCTTGTTTCCATAAAGGTGCTGTCTATTTTTGTAATATTGATGGTATGGTATACAGCCTGCACGCCGCAAGCGGCCGTCTGCGCTGGAAATACCAAGCTGAGGGACAAATCACTGGATCCCCGATCATTGTTGACGATGTCCTCTATATTGGCGCTGCCGATAATAAAGTATATGCTTTGCCAGCTTAATGAATTAACAGCCTCTACTCAACTACAGCAAACGAGAAAAAATGATAAAAAGACTGCTTTCAACACTCAAGAAACAATTCCAATCCAAAACAACTGATCCTCACGATGATGGGAACCAGTACCAGGAAACAGAAGCTACGGTAGTGACTAAAGAGCTGGAAAAAGTGACCACCCCTGTTGAAACGGAAACTGTTGGTTACAGCTCCCCTCTAATTAATGTAGGTTACGGGCTATCTCCCGGGAAACAAAGAACACACAATGAGGATGCGTTCTTTACCCTGACAACTATGTTTTCCTTTAATGAAACCGAGATTCCTTTTGGTTTGTATATAGTTGCTGACGGTATGGGGGGGCATAAAAACGGAGAGATTGCTAGCGAGCTTGCCATCCGGACCATCGTCGGTATTGTCTTGACCGAGATATATACCCCCATGATGAGCCTTAATCCTCAACCAAGCGAGATGTCATACCGGGAAGTATTTCAATCTGGGATTGAAAAAGCGAACGCTGAAATAATAAAGAACTCATACGGCGGTGGGACAACAGTTACAGCTATCCTTATTGTAGGTGAACAAATGACAATCGCCCACGTTGGCGACAGCCGGGTGTATTCGACGGACAAGAACGGAAACTTGAAAGCATTGACCCGTGATCATTCCCTGGTGAAACGCCTTCAGGAATTAGGACAAATCACACCCGAAGAAGCCGCTGTTCACCCGCAGCGTAATGTTTTGTATCGCGCTCTTGGTCAGGGAGAGCCATTTGAACCGGAGATTATTTCCACCAGCCGTCCAGACAATGAATCTCTCCTGGTCTGCTCAGATGGCTTATGGAGCATATTAACCCAGGAAGTTATCAGCGACATCATTAAAACCGGCACCTCACCACAGCAAATATGCGACAAATTAATCGACGCGGCAAATGATGCTGGTGGTCCTGATAACATCTCTACTATATTTGTTGAAATATCCTGAACTATGCCCGATAAGACTGATTTTTACGACAGGTTAAATATCGGCACCGGAGCTTCTGAGGAAGCGATTAAAAAAGCTTACCGGTTGGCTGTTAGAAAAACTCATCCTGACGTAAACAGAAATGAGGGGGCAACCCAACTGTTCCTGGATATCCAGGAAGCTTATAAAATACTCTCAGATCCCAACAGAAAAGGTGCTTACGATGATGGCAGAGGGTCTCACGAGACACCACCTGCTGTCCATACCGCTATCGAATTCAGCCAGGACACATTGATCAGGTTGGACGAACCCCAAATCGTTTATTCCATGATTGATATTGTCTCCACCCTGGCAGAGAAAGACACCACGGATCTTCCTCTTAATATATCGTTCGTCCTTGACAATTCTACTTCAATGAACGGCGCCAGAATGGATATACTAAAGAGTGCCACGAAAGCAATAATTCAAGAGCTGGACGAGGATGATATTATCTCGGTTATCAGTTTCAATGATCGCGCGGAAGTGCTACTCTCCAGCCAATCACACCCCCCGATAGCTCATGTTGAATCAAGTATCAACAGCCTGTTTGCAGAAGGCGGCACAGAAATTTTCCAGGGTTTAGAAGCAGCTTTTGAAGAAATCAGGAAGAATTCCCCCTTTGATTATGTAAACCACATCATTCTCATCACTGATGGACATACCTATGGAGATGAAGAAAACTGCATCACTCTCGCAAGATCAGCTGCCAAATTAGATATAGGAATCAGCGGATTAGGTATTGGAATTGAATGGAATGATGAATTTATTGATAAACTCTGCGCACTCACAGGCGGACAGTGCATGTTTATTCAGGAACTGAATCAGGTGAAAGATTTCCTGAAACACAGCATAACCTCCTTGAAGGAAGCTTATTCAAGACATGTCTCATTGGAGATAATTCCTGCTCCCGGAGTTAATCTACTTTCCGCTTTCAGGATTTTACCAGAAGCCCTGCCCTTGCCTCATCAGGAAGAATTTTCGCTTGGAATCCTGAAAAAGGACAAACCCCACAGGATTTTATTCGAATTCCTGATAAATCCTGTTCCAGAAGAAATTGATCAGGCAATCATTGCTTCCGGGGAGTTCATCCTGAAACGCAAACCCCGGGATTACACCATACCCTTCACCTTGAATCGCCCAATTGTCGCAGAACTCGAAGAACCTCAACCTCCGCCAGAAGAAATCTTCAGAGCAATTTCTCATCTGACATTTTACCGTCTCCAGGAAAAAGCCCAGAAAGATATTGCCAGCGGTAACCCAGGAACTGCATTCCAGCGGCTAATCAATTTGTCCTCGCATTTAATGGCAAAGGGTGAAGAATCTCTGGCGAAGATCGCTATGCATGAAGCGGATTATATTAAATCACACAACAATTTCAGTCCAACTGGAAAAAAACAGTTAAAATATGGAACCATTCGGCTGATGCTTCCTGACAAAACATGATTACTTGTAAAGTGTGCAACAACCAGGAATTTCACGGTGTTTTCTTTTGCGGTGAGTGTGGATCGCAACTGGTATTGACCGATGATAAAAATGTGGACACATTCATCTATCCCTCTCAAGTAAGGGGACTGGAACTTGATATATCTAACACCATTCCAAAAAAATTACTGGAAAATAAAACCTTCATTCTTTATTGTCTGGACCAAGAGGAAATGATCAATATTCCTGATCAGGTTGAATTTACCATAGGGCGTTTTGTTGATGGACAGGTAATTACTCCGGATGTGGATCTAAACCTATATGAAGCCTTCGATAAAGGGGTTTCCAGGCTCCATGCGACGATCCGGATCAATCCTGAAAAAAACAAAATTCACGTAATAGACCTAGGATCTGCCAATGGCTCCAGTGTAAATGGCTATGAAATTCCAGCGAATTCAGAAGTACCTCTGAATCATGGTGATGTGCTTACATTGGGAAAATTCAGAATGAAGGTGATCCTGCCAAAGGAATTGAAATAAGGAAGGATTTTATGTCAACTACAGTCATAATCCACATCAGAAATGCAGAACCTATACTTGCAGAAATTGAAGAGCTACCTCAAGCAAGCGATCTGTTAATCACGCTAAGCAATCCGCGACAGCGGGACGGAAAGGATTTGATGTTTCTTGAGCGCAATGTGGTAACCGTCATCTGGCCGATTGCAGAAATCAGCTTCATCGAAATCCTGCCAGGAGAAACAGCAGAAGAAGTAGTCAGCTTCATCAGGGAATAACGCTTATGAGTTCTGAAAGCTCAAAATATAAAATACTTGTGGTGGATGATGAAAAACGCATGGTGAGATTCATCCAATTGAACCTGGAGCAGGATGGCTTTCAAGTTCTCACAGCCTACAACGGAGCAGAAGCCCTGGAACAGGTACGCACCCAGCTTCCGGATTTAATCCTGCTGGATATCATGATGCCGGATATCAGTGGATTTGAAGTGTTAAAAAGAATCAGAGAGGTCAATTCCGTTCCTGTAATTATGCTAACTGCAAAAGGCGAGGAGGATGACCGAATCCAAGGTCTGGAACTAGGTGCCGATGATTATATAACCAAACCATTCAGCCCCAGGGAAATGGTCAGCCGCATACGTGCGGTATTGCGCAGAACACGGTCATTTAAGGAAGACCAGGTTGACCTGATCAAAGTAGATGATCGACTGACAATTGACTTTTCACGACGCGAAGTATGGGTTGAAGACAAAATAGTTGATCTGCGACCAACGGAATACCGACTTCTCTACCATCTGGTAAAAAATGCTGGCTGGGTCAATACGCATGAACAGCTGCTGTCAAAAGTTTGGGGTTTTGAATATCAGGATGAACCCCATTATGTTCGCCTTTATGTAAATTACCTTCGTAAAAAATTAGAGAAAGATCCCTCCAATCCACAATACATCTTAACCGAACGAGGTGTTGGATACCGGTTTGTCAATTACCGCAGGGATCAGGAAAAAGCAGAATAATATCGGGGGCTCTCTTTCTTCACTCTCCCCCTGATCAATCGAAGAAAAGAATAAGATCCCGGGTTATTGGTGATTAAAATGGACAGAATTAGGAGCTGATCGACTTTACGTCTTCCTTGATTCTCACAATGACCGACAAATGAGCTTACTTGCCATCTTGTACAGACTAGTTTATACTCTCTCAAGAAAAATATAGGAGTTCAGAAAATGTCATTTCAGCGGATACTATTGGTTGATGATCACGAGGTCGTGCGTCTGGGATTAAAATCCCTCCTAGACCGACATACTAAATTCCAGGTTGTAGCCGAGGCTTCCACTGGCGATGAAGCTATCGCCAAAGTAGAACAATATCATCCCGATGTGGTGGTGATGGATATCCGCCTGCCCGGCGGCTCCGGGATCGAAGCCTGTGAAAAAATCATTGAACAGTACCCGGACACAAAGGTCATTATGCTGACCTCTTATGCCGAAGATGAAATGCTCTTCTCTTCTATCCGGGCTGGTGCATCTGGTTATCTCCTGAAACAAGTAGGAAGCAACGAGTTAATCGATGCCATCGAGGCAGTAGGTCGGGGTGAGGCACTGCTTGATCCTGCGGTAACCCAGAGGATATTTAAGGAAGTTAGGAAAGCCGCCAGAGAAGAAGAGGCATCAGCTTTTTCTGACCTCACAGATCAGGAAAAACATGTTCTGATTCATGTCTCTGAAGGAAAAACTAACCGAGAGATTGCAAAAATGCTTTATCTTGGGGAAGGTACTGTCAGGAACTACGTTAGCAGTATTCTCTCAAAACTGGATGTAAGCAACCGGGCAGAAGCTGCGGCCTATGCGGTTAAACATAACCTGCGGAACCACCTGATTCATCTCACCAAAGATTAGGTTCAATTTAGATATCGCTTCAGATAAACAATAAAACAGAAGGGATATCCCTTCTGTTTTTTCTTTACGGGTTTTGGGCAGGTTGAAGGTAATTGGATACTGCCCACCCAAACCGGGTTTCATTTAGAGAGGATTCCAGATACCACCACAGGTATCCATCTTGATCCTCCGGTCCATCCTTAACTAGGAACACTTCATCCTCAAAACCGAGGTATACGATTTCCCCATTCAGGGAAGGATCCCTCCTGAATCTGAGCCCCTCCTCTTCAGTGCCTGATATCTTTACAAAACCCCCGATTTTGATACTGCTGTCGGTTTCAAGTGTAGCAATCAAAGCCAGGGTTGGCGGCACAAAGGTTGGCTTCTGGGTTGGAACCGGCAGCACTGTTAACGCAGCTTCTCCAGAATAGGTTAACTGATCGGGTGAAGTGACACTACCAGCAGCCAGAAAGGTCACTGCGAGCAGCACACTCGCAATTAGAACCGCTCCGGCAATTACCCATGGATTCAATAAATCTTTCATTCTTGACTCTTGGTAAATAAAGGTCTTGGCACATCCCGGGGTACAAGTACCCGGAGTGATTTGGGGCGAATATCAATGCAGACTTCTTTAGATGGGGAAATTGGTTCACCATCAAGCTGCAGATATAAATCTGTCTTTGATTTAATTCGAATTTCCTTACAGGAAATAAAGTTAGCTTTATCTGAAGATAAATGATTTCCCGAGGCGAGATCAAAGAGATGCTGAAGGGTTTCCAATAACGTGTCTCCTGCAAACAGCCACAAATCCATACATCCATCATCTATTCGCGCTGCGGGAGAAACCTCGGCCAGTCCCCCGGCATAAAGGTGGATGTTTGTCACTAAAGCCAGAACATATATTCCAGATACTTTCTCGCCATCAGCCCAGATATCCAAATCCATACCGGACCAGTTTCTGGCATACCAGGCGATATTAGCAGCATAAGTAGGAGTTGCCAATTGTTTTTGCCAGCGGGATCTTGGTTCAAGATGGTGAACAACAAAGGCATCAAATCCAATCCCGGTCCAGAGCAGAAAAGGGATTCCCTGGCAAACACCCAGATCCATAGTTCGGATCGATCCGCTCAGCAGTTTTTTCACACTTGTTTCCAGCGCGCCCCAATTGGTCCAGGATAAAGAAGGTAAACCCTGTTCCTGGGCCCATACATTTGCAGTGCCTGCCGGCAGGACAGCAAGAGCAGTTTCACTGCCTATTAAACCCGCCGCGGCATTATGCACCGAACCATCACCGCCAGCTACAAAAATCGCGTCTTGTCCTGATGCGGCAGCTTTTTTTGCCAGCTTCGTGATGTGATCCCCGCCTTCAGTGCGGATAATCGTTATATCCCACCCATTTGTTTCAAGGATTTTTGCCGCCCGTTCAACTAACGGAAAAGAGGGAAACCGGCCTGCCATGGGATTGTAAATCAGCTGTCCCCGCATTTTTTCTCCAATATTTTTCTCTTGAATATCCTTCCAAAGTTCTCTCACAGTGTACTCCATCCAGATATCACCGTCAATCAGTTGATGGTACAATCAAACCGGTAGAATCTGGAAGGAAGCTGTCCAATGATTGAGGTTTTAAACGATCGGTATCAGTTAGATAAACAGCTTGGAGAAGGGGGAATGGCAATCGTCTACCAGGCAAGTGATCTCATGTTGGAACGGACAATCGCCGTCAAAATACTCAGAAAAGATTTCTCTAAATCCAAAGCATTTCAGGAACGTTTTAAAGAAGAAGCCCGGGCAGCTGCCAATCTCACCCACCCAAATATCGTGACTGTTCACGATTTTGGATTTGATAATGACCGGTTGTTCATTGTTATGGAGCACGTTCCTGGGACCGACTTAAAACAAATCATCAAGAAGTCCGGAGCCCTGCCAGCTGACCATGCTTCCCGGTTATTTATTCAAGCCTGTGCAGGTATCGGATATGCTCATCGGGCCGGCCTGGTTCACTGCGACATTAAGCCCCACAATATGCTGGTTACTCCGGATCACCGGCTGAAAGTGACAGATTTTGGCATTGCCAGGGCACTGGCATCCGTAAAACATGACGAACAATCTCAAGCTATCTGGGGTTCCCCGGCTTATTTTTCACCAGAACAGGCTGCCGGGAGAGCGCCATCCCCCGCCTCTGATGTTTACAGCCTTGGTATTGTTCTATTTGAAATGTTAACAGGCGAACTCCCCTTTACTGACCCTTCTCCCCAAGAATTGGCTCTGCTCCATAGATATGAAGCTCCCCCTTCCGCCAGGGAAATGAACCCTGAGATTTCTGCCGAATTGGAGGAAATCATTGTTAAGGTGCTTTCCAAAGAACCCAGTTCGCGATACAGAACCGCGGACCAGCTGGGGAGAATTGTGATCAGCTTTACTGAAATGCTTGATTCCCAAATCCAGGTAGAAATTCCAGCTCCGCTTCCGGAAGACAAAGATCTGCAAGCAATCTTGAACCTCGAGAATAAAAAAACCAGTAAACAGTGGTTAACAATCCTGCTGGGTTTGTTATCTCTAATAACCGTGGGAGGGTTGATACCCTTTTGGATATGGGTATACTTTGAGTTGAATTAAACTATATCCCCCTTAATCAGCCCTTGTTTGGCAAGTATCAGGCAGGGATCTAAGACAATATTGGGAATATTACAAATATTTTGTGGTTTTATATGAAAAAACCTTATCTAATTTCACCATCAATCCTCTCCGCAGATTTCACCCAGCTGGGGAATCAAATCAAACAGGCTGAAGAAGCAGGGGTAGATTGGTTCCATGTTGATGTCATGGACGGACATTTTGTGCCCAACATTTCTATGGGCCCGGTCATTGTAGAAGCCTGCAAAAGAGTGACTGATCTCCCCCTGGATATTCATTTAATGATTGAAAAGCCTGAAGTGTACCTGGAAGATTTTGCAAATGCCGGTGCCGATGTTCTGACAGTTCATATTGAAACCTGCCCGGAAATGGATTTTACCCTGCAAACCATCCGCGACCTGGGCTGTAAGGCAGGCATTACACTAAAACCTGCAACAGGGGTAGACAAAATAAAACCTTATCTGAAAGATGTTGATCTGGTACTGGTGATGACCGTAAATCCAGGGTTTTCCGGACAATCATTTATGCCGGAAGTTCTCCCAAAGATCGGGCAGATCAGAAAAATCCTGGATGAGATCAATCCTGATGCTTTAATTGAAGTAGATGGAGGGATCAATGAAAAAACTATCCGGCAGACCTTTGATCAAGGGGCAGAGATTTTTGTTGCAGCCAGCGCGATTTTTAATCACCCCCACGGAATACAAAGGGGTATTCAATCACTTCGAGATCTGCTCCCCTAAATAAGTCTCCCAGAGCAATAAACAAGGGTCCCGAGCTTTTAAAGCTCTGGGACCCTATTAAATAGATTGCGGGAGAAGGCAAATAATCTACCTGTCTCCCACAACGAAATCTATATTTTAGTGTTAATGGTATTGATTCAGACTTTTGTTAGAGTACGGATGCAGCGGGTGCACAAAGTTTTCCGGATTTTCTTTCCGTCTTCATATACCGTAACTTGCTGTAAATTTGGTTTAAATTTACGTTTGGTCGTTTTTTTCGACCAGGGGCGGCTTCGCCCAAATTTTGTGACTTTTCCACATTCTTCACATTTCGCCATTGGTAATACCCTCGTTCAATAGTGATTATTTATGATTTCATTTATGCTTGGAAAATCCAGAATCGAAGCCAGGATAATTCATTCATTCAAGCCCGCCAATCTTACCATACAACAAGTCAATCCACAAGAGGCGCCCTGCTTTTCCACTGTTTTTATGTTATCATTTGGCATCTGTAAATTATCCTGACCTATATTCCCAACAAGATGGTGAATTTAATGAAAAAAGAAAAAGGACCTTTAGGCGACATTCAAATATCCAAACAAGCAATCGCGACTATCACATTCCAGGCAGTCCAGCGCTCTTATGGTGTTGTCGGTCTGGCGTCAAAAAACATTGCTGATGAGTTGGCCCATGCAATTGTCAAAGACCCAACGCATGGAATTGATGTGGAATACAAAGATAAGGTAATTAATATCGATATCTACATCATCATCGAATACGGCACCAGAATCAAATCCGTTGCTGCAAGTGTCGCCAACACAGTACGCTACCAGGTTGAAAAATCCTTAGGAATTCCCGTGAACGAAATTAACATTCACGTTCAAGGTCTCCGGATCAGCAACGGAGAGGAGAAGTAACCTCTCTGACTCTGGTAGTTATGACAGCATCCTTTCTTTAGGAGTACTTAGGCATGAGTGATGAACACCCTGGAAATAAAACACCAATAATTGACGGTGATCTGTATAAAAAACTGATGATGGCCAGCTTAACCTGGCTGCGGACAAATCAGGAATCAGTGAATGCTCTGAATGTTTTCCCTGTACCGGATGGAGATACGGGCACCAATATGGTTCTCACCCTCCAAGCGGCATATGATGAAATATCCAACTCCTCTGAAAAACATGTTGGTGCTTTAGCGGAGAAACTGGCACATGGGGCATTAATGGGCGCCCGGGGAAATTCCGGCGTTATTCTATCCCAGATCTGGCGGGGATTTTCCAAAGGAATCGGAGAATCAGAAATTTTGGATGGGAAAAGCCTGGTGGAAGGACTTTTGCAAGCCCGCGACACCGCTTACAAAGGGGTTGTCCGTCCTGTGGAAGGCACAATCCTGACCGTATGTAAAGATATGGCCCTGGCAGGTGAAAAAGCTCTTCAGGAATCAGAAGATCCATATTTCCTCCTAAACAAAGTGACAGAAGCAGCCCAGGTCTCTGTTGATTACACACCAGAGCTGCTTGATGTTCTTAAAGAAGCCGGTGTTGTTGATGCAGGAGGAAAAGGACTGCTGCATATCTTTGAAGGTATGCTGCGTTATATCAATGATGAGCCTTTGGATATTGAACCGATCCATGTCCAGCCCTTGTCAGTGATTGGAAAACAAGAAGCCATCAACAGCGCTGAACCCGGCCAGGATTACGAGGTAATCGTTGATTTCCAACCTCACAATCCATTGATACTGGAAGATTATTACCAGGATTTGGAAGAAATCGGCACTTCCATTCAAGTTGGTGAAGGTGACGGCATCTACCGGATGCACATTCATGTGCCAACTGAAAAGCGGTATGAGCCAATCGACTACACTATGACTCTTGGAACGATTACCAAGGTTCATATTGAGAACCTGATGGTGCAAATGGATCCCTCCACCGGGCAGAAAAAAGAGGAACCCATTAAACTGGCTAAAGTATCTCAGGGAGACGTCGCCCTGGTCACTATTTCCCCCGGGGTTGGATTTTCACGAATCTTTGCCAGTCTGGGAGCGGCAGCTATCGTAGAAGGCGGACAAACCATGAATCCCAGCACGCAGGAGATCATGGCAGCCTTCGAGGATTTGCCAACAGACCAGGTAATCATTTTACCGAATAATAAAAATATCCTCATGGCAGCAAAATCTGCTGCTGAACTCTCAGTCAAGAAGGTAGAAGTTATTCCCACCGTCACTGTCCCCCAGGGATTAGCCGCTATGCTGCGCCTCATTCCAGGACAGGAACTAAGTCAGGTAGCAGCTGAAATGCAAATCGCAATGAGTGAAATTGAAAGCGGAGAAATAACCACTGCAGTCCGGGAAGTGGAAATTGACGGTATTGATGTCAAAGAAGGAGAAATTATCTCCCTCCACAACGGGAAGCTGGTAGGCTCAAACAAAACCCTCAAAGAGGGTTGCATCACCTTCCTGGAAACGGCAAAAGCAAACGATTATGAGCTGATTACCATGTTCTATGGGGAGAATATCAGTCAGGAAGATGCTGAATCTATGGCTGAATTCATCCAGGAAGAGTATCCTGATCAGATAATTGAACTCCAATACGGCGGTCAACCCCACTATCAGTTCATATTATCCATTGAGTAAAGCAGCCTTGAAGTAATTATTACAATTCAATCCGGGTTTTTCCCGGAAATATAATTACGGCGGACTTATAAATAAGCTCCGCCGTTTTTACAGCTTGGGGAGGTTCTATTGACTACAGCCATCGTAACCGACAGCACATCTGATATTCCTCTCGACGTGCTGAGTAAATATAACATCTTTCAAATCCCGGTGGATTTAATGATTGGCAATGAAACTTATCTGGATGGATTTGATCTATCCAGGAACGACTTTTATATCCAACTTCCCAATCTGAAACAGCTTCCAACAACCGCAGCTCCTTCAGCTGGCAGATTCCAGTCGTTGTATGAGCAAATCTTTGCTCAGGGGTTTTCCGAGATTATATCTATACATGCAGCAAGCGCATTAAGCGGCATCTATAATGCTGCACGATTGGCGTCCCTGGAATTCTCACAAAAAATCGATGTAGTGGACAGCCAACAATTATCCCTGGGTTTGGGATTTCAAGTGATTGCGGCTGCAAAAGCGGCTCAGGAAAATCTCCCTTTCGATTCGATCCTAAAAAGGATCGAATCGATCAAGGAAAGAGTTCATGTTTATGCCTTGCTAGACACTTTTGAATATATCCAACGCAGCGGTCGAATATCTTGGGCGAGAGCCCGGATAGGTTCAATTCTGAATATAAAACCCATCATTGAGCTTAAGGCAGGGGAAGTTATTAACCAGGGGTTATCTCGTGCTCGGGAGAAAGGCATTAAATTCCTGGGTGATGTTCTGCAGAAGTTAGGTCCTCTGGAAGATCTCGTTGTGCTTCATACCAATGCAGCCCAGGATGGAACAAATTTCATTAAGCAATTTGCACCCGAAGGAAACCGGAATCCTCAACTGATGAATGTAACTACAATAATCGGAACCCACATTGGACCCAATGGGCTAGGTTTTGCAGCGGTGGTAAAATAATTCAAATGAAAACATCAATCAAAAAGTTAAGAAAATTCTTCCGGTTGGAAGCTGAACGGGATTATGACAACAAGGCGGTCATGGGGGGATTAGCTAATATCCTATCCTCCTGGGAACTCGAAGCCCGGGAAGATGAATTGCCGGAACAGATTATCCAGGCAGTTATCAGCCGTTTAAGGGATTACCATCGCTTAAGCGAGGAATCCAGGGAAGTAGCATTAAAGGGAATCTGGAAGCGGGTCAACAAGGAATCTTTGCAGGATAAAAAACGGGACAAGGTGGATGAGGTAAATCTACCAACTGATAAACCAGCTCCCGCACCCCAACAGATTTCTGAACATCCTGCCCAGAAAAAAGAACCAAGCCAACCCAAACAGAAAAAACAACAAGTAGAAAAAACTGTCACCCCCCCAGCAGAAAAACTGGATTTTGATACCCCGGTTAACAGCATAAAGGGAATCGGCGAAAAGAAAACAGCAGCTCTAACCAGGATGGGTATCTCCTCCATCAGAGATTTGCTGTACACCTTCCCGAGGCGGCATGATGACTACTCAAAACTAAAACCAATCGGCAGTTTGTGGTTTGGTGAAGAAGTCACGGTAATTGGGACAATCGATAGCGTATCCACCCGCAGCGTTCGTGGTGGAAAAATGAAACTGGTTGAAGCCATGGTTTCAGATAAAAGCGGGGCGCTAAGGGTAACCTGGTTTAACCAACCCTGGTTGGAGGGACAGCTTTCTCGCGCAAAACATGTTGTCTTAAGCGGAGAAATTGAACAATATCTTGGCCGATTGACCATGAATAACCCTGAATGGGAGCCGCTGAGTAATGAGCAGCTGCACACTAATCGGATCGTCCCGGTTTATCCTCTCACCAAAGATATCACTCAAAAATGGCTGCGCGGGGTTCTGCACGACACTGTCCAGAAATATGGACCCAGTATAGAAGATCCCCTGCCTGACCAACTCCGTTCAAGTATCTCCCTTCCTGTGTTATCCACCGCAATCCAGGAAATCCACTTCCCGGACTCGGATCAATCACTTCAAAAAGCAAAACAACGACTGGCTTTTGATGAACTATTCCTGCTTCAAATGGGTGTCCTGAAACAGAAAAAACAATGGGAAAATCGTCCCGGTCAGGTTTTTGACAGCCCGGATGTATGGATAAATTCCAGGCTGGAACAGCTCCCTTTCCAATTAACGAAGGCACAAATCAAAACTCTGACACAGGTTCGGGAAGATCTGTGCTCAGGTCATCCTATGAACCGATTGCTCCAGGGAGATGTGGGGTCTGGCAAGACGGTCATCGCAGCGCTGGCAGCATTAATTGTTGTCCGCCAGGGAGCCCAGGCGGCATTCATGGCCCCCACCAGCATTCTGGCTGAACAGCATTTTCAAAGTCTGAAAAAATTACTGGGCAATAACCCAGATGAAATAAAAGAAAATGAAATCACCCTCTTGATCGGTTCTACACCGGAAGATCAAAAAGAACAAATCCGTAAAAAACTCTCTCAGGGTGAGATTAAATTGGTAATTGGCACCCACGCTCTACTCCAAGAACCGGTTGAATTCCAAAACCTGCAGCTCGCTATAGTCGATGAACAGCACCGCTTCGGCGTTGAACAAAGGGGAACATTGCGTCAAAAAGGAAATAATCCACACCTGTTGGTGATGACCGCTACCCCAATCCCCCGTTCACTGGCACTGACAACATTTGGTGATCTGGAACTATCCGTGATCGATGAATTACCACCCGGAAGGTTGCCGGTTGAGACCCATGTACTCTTCCCCAGGGAAATTGAACGGGCATATAGTCTAGTCCGCCGGCAGGTCGATAAAGGCAATCAAGCTTTTATCATCTATCCACTGGTTGAAGAAAGTGAGAAAATTGATGAAAAAGCCGCTGTGGAAGAATTCAGCCGGCTCCAAAAAGAAATTTTCCCCTCTTATTCGCTTGGGTTGCTGCACGGACAGATGCGTCCAGATGATAAAGAGAGTGTAATGACTCTTTTCCGTGATAAGGAAATCCAGATCCTTGTTTCCACCTCAGTAGTGGAAGTGGGTGTGGATATCCCGGGAGCAACTGTGATGTTAGTCGAAGGCGCTCATCGTTTTGGGCTCGCTCAACTGCACCAGTTCCGGGGACGAGTGGGACGTAGCGATCAAAAATCCTACTGCATCTTGATACCCGGAAACGCTGAAGAAATAGAAAATCAAAGGCTGCAGGCAATGGTAGAAACTAATGATGGTTTTGTGTTAGCTGAAAAGGATCTGGAAATCCGCGGACCGGGACAATTCCTTGGAACCCGCCAATCAGGGTACACTGAATTGAAATTAGCCAGCATCACAGATTTGAAATTAGTCGAGCAAGCCCGTCAGCATGCATCAGAACTTTTCCGTCAGGATCCTGAATTAAGTCAGGAAAACCATCAAAAATTAGCTCTCGCTGTTAACCAATTCTGGACGCTGAAAAACTCAGGCGATATTAGCTGATAACACTGCTGCCAGACACGTCTAGGAGAATTTTATGATAAGAGCTGTCTTTCCCGGAACGTTTGATCCCATTCACCACGGGCATATCGATATTGCCCTGCGTGCATCCCGCATATTTGATGAAGTGATCGTTGCCGTGTATGACCAGCCCATAAAGAAATTGCTTTTTCCTCCTGAGAAAAGGATTGAGCTTGCTAAACTAACACTTCAGTCCATCCCTAATGTAAAAACCATGGGCTACAGCGGATTAACGGTTGATTTCTGCCATCAAATTGACGCCCAGGTCATTGTTCGCGGCCTGAGGGTATTTTCTGATTTTGAATATGAGTTCCGGATGGCGCTTGCCAATCACAGATTATCCCCGGATATTGAAGTAGTGGCATTTATTACAGATAAAGACCATACCTTCTTGAGCGGGTCAACTGTACGGGAAATTGCTGCCCTGAACGGAGATGTCAGTTCAATGGTCCCAGAAGTGGTTGAGAAAGCATTAATTGCTCGCTTTAAGGAACTCGGAAGCGATCAAAACATCGTCCCCTATACTTCACTGAGAGATTGAACAAATCCTTTTCATGTTATACTAAAAGGATACTTCTTTTGAAGGGATAATTCATGGACATACTACACCTAGTGGATCGATTGGAAGAGTTGATAAATAAAAGCCGTTCCATTCCATTCACCAGTAATGTGATACTTGATGAAGACCGAATGCTTGATATTATCGACCAAATGCGGGTAGCAATCCCGGAAGAAGTAAAAAAATCCCAGCAGGTACTATCCCAAAAAGATCGAGTCATCGCCCAAGCGAAAGAAGAAGCCGACCGGACAGTCAACATTGCCAAGGATAAAAGCGACAAGCTGACTGACCGGGACAGTATTGTCCAGGATGCCAAGAAAAAAGCCTTACAAATTGAAGCCGAAGCCGAGATGAGGGCCAAGACAACCCAATCGGAAGCAGATGAGTATGTTGCGGAAACATTGACAAACCTGGAAATCGCTTTAGAAAGAGTTCTTAACCAGGTCCGAAACGGGATTTATATTCTAGAAGAGGAAACTTTACAAAAAGAGGATCCAACAGAAGAAAAACCAGAAGAGAAATAGGAATAACAGGTTTTTCCTTCTATCAAAGAAAACAGCCCTTCACTGGACTGAACCCCAAAAACAGGACACAAAAATAAAGACACCTCTCATGCAATATGGAAGGTGTTTTTGATTTAAGGATGGATCTTTCCCTAAACTGAAATCGTGAGAATCTCAGAGACAAAGCGATCTTCTGTTTATCACTACCTATTTACCAGGGGACTTAAGTCCCAGCTTCAGGTCTTCGGCTACGCTCAGACCGAGCATCGACCTCCGTCGATGCTTAAGCTTTCCACTGATCCAGCAATCCATAGAAAATTTAAGCATCCCTGAAGAGGGATGCTCAGCGTAGCTCCTGCTACGACTTTCGCGAAGCATCCTGGCGGGACAGTCGGCATATAAACAAAACTGACGCCTATTGAATTCAGACGTCAGCTTGAATAATTAGCTACGAGAGACTTTTATTTATTTGTCCACCTTAAGGGGTGCACTGCCCTTCACAAGGCTGTTTTTTTATTCTCCGGCATCCCGCCAGGCAACCGTTTTCCCCTCTTTACGGTAAAAATATTTTGCCGTCAGCCATCCAACAGTCCCCGGGAAAATGGCATTTACCCAAACAGCCAACCGCATGATACCCGGAATAAGAACATTATTTTTCTTCTTTTTTATCACCTTCAGGATTTGATTTGCTACATCGTCTGAGGTGAGTAACAGCCAATCAGGAGTGACTCTTGTGGTTTTCCAATGTACTCCCGCATGCTGATCAAATTCCGTGTCCACAGCTCCAGGGAATATTCCAGACACAGTTATCCCTGTTCCCCGCAGCTCCCGCCTTAAACCTTCTAAAAATCCTCTTAACCCGAATTTTGTCGCTGCATATATGCTGTAGGTTGGCAATCCTACCCAGGAGGCGATTGAAGCGATTTGGATGATATGGCCTCCTTCCTGGGCTATCATCCAGGGAAGAACTTCCCGTGTAATCTGAATTGCTCCCACCAGGTTAACCTGAAGCTGGTCCTGAATATCCGCCTGGGTTTGTTCATCCAGCCAGACCAGTTTGCCGTATCCTGCACTGTTCACTAAAACGTCAATCCGGTTATAGGCTTGCAGGGTGCTCTCCACCAGACGTTGAATTTGATCCAGCTCCCTCAAATCCGTTGGAATTACCAGCGCTTCTCCTCCCCTTTCCCGGATTTTGGCCGCTAGACTTATCAAGCGTTCCTTCCGCCGGGCTGCCAAAACAACTCGGTATCCAGTGCTACTTAAGGCTCTGGCAGCTGCCTCTCCAATACCTGATGAAGCTCCGGTAATAATCGCAACGGGTTGGGACATATCCGATCCTTATTGCCTGTTAATCATCCAATTAATACTTTCATTCTACCAGAGGTCTAATTCCGGTATACTGAAAACCAGACCCAAAACCCAAAACTTATTTGATTCTATAATCAGTTCCGTTTAGAATAAAGACAGGATGATCCCAGCTGATCAATTTGGCAGGTGGAACCTGGGGAGTCTTCAACCCGACCAGAACAATAAAAAGGAGAACAAGATGGATTTCCGTTTGTCTGAGGAACAAAGATTGTGGCGAAAAGCTGTCCACGATTTTGTGTCTAAAGAGATTAAACCACTGGCCCAGGAAATCAATGAAAAGGAAGAGATTCCCCGGCCTGTGATTCAAAAAATGGGTCCGATGGGTTTATTGGGGATGTGCGTACCGGAAACCTACGGGGGTTCTGAGCTGGATGCCATCAGTTCCGCTATCGCTATTGAGGAACTCGCCTGGGGAGATGGAGGTACCGCTCTAACAATTGAGGCACATAATGAATTGGGATGCGCTTCTGTAGCGCTATTTGGAACAGAGGATCAAAAACAAACCCTGCTTCCTCCAGTAATATCCGGAGAGGGCAAATTGACCTCCCTGGCTTTAACCGAACCCCAGGCGGGATCAGATCTAAGAAATATCCGGACTAAAGCCCATAAACAGGGAAATCAATGGATCATTCAAGGATCCAAGTCCTGGATAACCAATGCCGGTGAAGCAGACTTTATCGTCACCCTGGTAAAAACCAACCCGGATGAAGGATCCAGCGGGATGAGCATGATCATAGTCCCAACTGATACACCGGGTTTATCTATTGCACCTCCAGAGAAAAAAATGGGAGCAGGAGGCACACACAGCCATGAAGTCCGGTATGATGCAGCAAAAGTACCGGCTGAATACTTGCTCGGTAAAGAAGGAGAAGGATTACAGCAAACCCTGAAAATTCTCGATGGCGGAAGGGTCAGTGTTGGCGCCTTGTCAGTAGGGATTGCCCAGGCAGCCCTGGAAGAGGGATTATCCTATGCCAAAGAACGGGAAACCTTTGGAAAAACTCTCTCGAAACACCAGGCCATTCAGTGGCTGGTTGCCGATGCAGCGACAGACATTCACGCTGCCCGGTTGATGGTATATTACGCGGCCTGGTTAAAAGACCAGGGAAAATCATACACCAAAGCAGGAGCGGCAGCTAAATTATTCGCCACGGAAATGGCAGAACGGGCAGCCTACAGTGCCATCCAGATTCATGGCTCCTATGGATACAGCAGGGAATATCCAGTGGAAGCGATGTATAAGGCGGCCAGGCTAATGACCATCGGAGAAGGAACCAGCGAAATCCAGCGATTGGTAATCGCCAGGAAGCTCTTTGAAGAGGGACCGTTGAGAATTGAGTAAATTTTATTAGAACAATTCAAGAATAACGATCAACAACATAAACCCGGTTATGTGCCAATAACAATCAGAATTTTCTCCTTAAAGAAACGAACCCCTCTTTCAAGGGGGTCGTCATTGCCAAAGCTATTCACCTTGGCTGGGCTGATTTAATATTAGCCTTAATATATTATTATGTCAATATGTGACTGAATACATGTTCTACACAGGGGGAGTAAATAATGGAACGTGTAAGCGTCTATATTGATGGATTTAACCTCTATTTTGGTCTTTGCTCAAAGGGATGGCATCGATATCTCTGGCTTGATGTTGGCAAGTTAGCTAATGTTCTACTCAATCAAAATCAGATTCTAATTGGTGCCAAATATTTTACTGCTCTTGTCAGGGATGACCCAGCTAAAGAGAAAAGACAATCAACATATCTACAAGCTTTAGAAGAGGTCGGAAATGTATCTATATTCCTTGGTAGATACCAAGCGAAAACTAAGACATGTAAAACATGCAAATCAAGCTCGAGAGAGTATGAAGAAAAAATGTCAGATGTAAGAATTGCATCTGAATTACTCAGAGATGCGTTCTTGAATAGATTTGATACTGCCATTCTTGTATCAGCGGATGGAGATCTTCAACCACCAATTGATATTATTAAGGAAGAATTTCCCAAAAAGAAGTTAATCATTGCCTTTCCCCCGGATCGCGATAATCCACATCTAAAAAACATCGTAAACTCATATTTTCGAATTGGACGGGGGCGGATTTCAAAATGCCAATTACCACTGAAAATTACGAAGCCTAATGGTTATGTCTTAAAGAAACCAAAAGAATGGAATTAATGTCATATAACCCCCGCTCCACCTGACTCTTCGACTGCGCGCTTCGCGCTCCGCTCTGAACGGGTGACCGGAAAGATAAGACACGGCGGCAGGTGCCCTTTACCCGAAGGGTAGGCCTGTCCTGAGCGGACTCAGAGTGCATCCGAGGAGGAAGTCGAAGGGCTCAGGATGCCTGTCCTGAGTGAAACAAAGAGGAATCGAAGGGCTTCG